>JAFGEH010000139.1 GCA_016931665.1 Candidatus Cloacimonadota bacterium
ACCTGCTGGACCAGATTCCGGTTGAACTGATCGCGGATTGATTTAATGCGTAGATATGAACAGAAGCTTATTTCCGTTATTGCTCTGATCTGGGCTCTGTTTCAACTCGCTCTGCCCAAACTGATCATACTGGACAGTATCAGAATCCGGGCTATTCATCTGGCTTTCGCTTTACTGCTGGTTTTCCTGATCAGGCCTTTCCGGAAGTGCTTAAAAATCCAGGACGGCAAGCCTGCCATACCCTGGTATGACTACCTTCTGGCTATCACTGGCGCCATCTCTGCCCTGTATCTTGTAATATTCTGGCTGCCAGTTTCAGCCCGGTCCGGCAGCCCGAATCTGCCCGATACAATTGTCTCAGTCCTCCTTATTCTCATCCTGCTGGAGGCAGCCAGAAGGCAGCTGGGTGCAGCTCTTTCAATAATTGCTGTTTTTTTTACAATTTATGCTTTCCTGGGCCCCTACCTGCCGTATCTTCTGGCTTTCCGTGGTGTTTCCCTGGATAAATATCTCAGCCAGATCGTTCTTTCCACCGAGGGAATATACGGCATTCCTCTCGATGTTTCAGCCGTTACGGTTTTCCTTTTCGTTCTGTTTGGTTCCCTGCTGGAAAAGACCGGGGCCGGGCTGTTCTTTAACGATCTTGCCCTGTCCCTGCTAGGCAGATATAAGGGAGGGCCAGCCAAGGCTGCGGTGGTCTCCAGCGGCCTGACCGGAATTGTCTCCGGTTCCAGTATCGCCAATGTGGTGACTACGGGAACTTTCACCATTCCCCTCATGAAAAAGGTAGGATATCCCGCCGAAATCGCTGCAGCCACCGAAGTCGCTGCCAGTACTAATGGACAATTAATGCCACCAATCATGGGAGCTGCCGCCTTCATTATAGCAGAATACCTCGGCCTGCCCTATCTGCAGGTAGTCAAAGCCGCCGCCCTGCCGGCTGTTGTCTCCTATCTCGCCCTGTTCTATATTACCCACCTTGAAGCGTCCAAACTCGGAATGAAAGGACTCTCCCGCTCTGATCTGCCCAGACTGGCAGCTGTTGTCAGAACAGGCTTCTATCATCTTATACCCCTTCTGATACTGCTCTACCAGTTGATTATCCTGCGCCATACTCCCCAGCTTTCTGCCTTTAACTCAATCTTATCCCTCATCGTGATAACCCTGCTCAAAGACCTTCTGGAGGCGCTCAGAACCAAGTCAGGAATCTGGATCTTTATGAGGAACAGCTTTTTAGTGCTTGGCCGTGGCTTTATCGCTGGTTCCCGGAATATGCTTTCAGTGGCTCTGGCCACCGCTGCGGCCGGTATCGTTGTCGGAATTGTAAATATGGGCATCGGCAGCCTTATCGTTCAGATAGTAGAAAGCCTTTCCGGAGGAAATATACTTGTTCTTCTGCTAATTTCCGCCCTGGCCAGTCTCATCCTTGGTATGGGCCTGCCAACCACAGCCACCTATATTGTCATGGCTTCCATTACTGTTCCGGTTATCATCAAGATCAGCCATCTCTATGGCCTGCATCCAGTCCCCGCTATTGCCGCCCATCTTTTCTGCTTCTATTTCGGTATCCTGGCCGATGATACTCCGCCGGTAGGCCTGGCTGCTTACACGGCAGCGGCTATAGCTCATTCCGACCCGATCAGAACCGGAATCAAGGCCTTCTCCTATGACCTGAGAACTGCCATCATTCCCTTCATGTTCGTCTTCAATCCTGCTCTCCTGTTACTGGGTGTTAATTCTTTCTGGGAAATAACCGTCATCTTCATTCTGGCAGCTCTTGGTATATTTTCCTTTACCAACGCCGTTCAGGGCTGGTTCATAACCCGTAACCGCTGGTGGGAACTACCTCTGTTCCTGCTTCTATCACTGGTTTTCTTTCAACCGGCACTGCTTCGTAATCTGCTGCATCTTCCTGCCGGTTATACCTACCTGGCGGCACTGCCGGCACTGGTTGTCTATTTTCTGCTTTATCTTCTGCAGAAGAAAAGATTATTGCGAAATGCCTGACTTCAGTGATTAATCTTGACACGACAACTCTAACCCGGAACGTTTCTTGCATAATTTGAGATAGAGGTATCTATGAAAAAATATTTTTTGCTGTTAACTATCTGTCTGATCACACTATCTTTCCTGCCAGCAGATATCATCAGGATGAACGATAACGAACTTCAGGTTAGCCTATTAAGGTCCACCAGTGAAGAAACCCTGATCCAGATTGAATTCGGAGCCTTCGGCCGGGAACAGGTTGAGATTGACGGCAATATCTTCTTTCAGCTCTCGCTTTCGGGAGAAGACAACACTTTTGAGCGGGGAGCACCCTCTCTGCCCTTCCTGGTCCGCAGCATCATAATCCCGGATCTGGCCGGCCTGCAGCTCCAGGTGATCGCCAGCGAATTCACTGAATTCGATATGAAAATTGCGCCTTCCAAGGGTATCCTCAGCCGCCAGATAGATCCGGCTCAGGTGCCATACGAATTTAACGAATCTTACCTGAACAATGAATTCTACCCCTCCCGGATCGCTACCCTGGGAGAACCCTATATCCTCAGAGACTTCCGGGGATTGACGGTTTCCGTGTATCCCTTCGTTTACAACCCTGTTACCGGACAGCTGCGGGTCTATCATCACCTTATCCTCAGAGTAGTCAGTTCCGGTACCGATGAGCGTAATCAGAAAATTAGGAATGATAACAGAATAAATCGGAATTTCAGCGAAATCTACCGCCACCATTTCCTGAATTACAACACTTTCCGTTATAACACAGTTGAAGAACAGGGAAGGATCCTGGTGATCGCCTACAGCAGTTTCATGACCGCCATGCAGCCTTATGTGGACTGGAAAAACCAGCGCGGCATCCCCTGCACTATGGTCAATGTCAGTACTATCGGCTCCACGGCTTCCCAGATCAAAACCTATATCCAGAATCAGTATAACCTGAATGACGGCCTCACTTTCGTGCAACTGGTGGGCGACGCTGCCCAGATACCCGCTTATAACACTGATGAAGATCCTCAATACAGCCTGTTGGAAGGGGGAGATTCCTACCCGGATATTTTCGTGGGCCGCTTCTCGGCTGGTACCGTAGCAGAAGTAGCAACCCAGGTGGATCGAACCATCTATTATGAAAGAGATATTACGACAGGAGACTGGTTGTTCAAAGGTTTTGGTATTGGTTCAGACGACGGTTACGGAAATGGTGATGATGGGGAATATGACTGGGAACATCTAAGAAATATTCGTACTCATTTATATACTTATACTTACCAGAATATTGATGAGTTTTACGAAGGTTCTCAGGGCGGCGATGATGCTGCTGGAAATCCCAATGCAACGATGGTCTTGAATGCTGTTAACCAAGGTAGGGGAATTGGTAATTATTGTGGCCATGGATATTATGGCGGCTGGTCAACTTCAGGATTTAATTCCAGCAATGTTAACTCTCTGACTAACGATAATATGTTTCCTTTTATCCATTCGGTCGCCTGCAATACGGGGGAATTTCAGAACTATACCAGTTGCTTTGCTGAAACATGGCTGCGCGCCACTAATAATTCCACCGGCAATCCCACGGGAGCTATCGCCTTCTATGGATCCACTATCAGCCAGTCCTGGAGTCCGCCCATGCGCGCTCAGGATCATGCCATCGACCTGCTGGTGGGCTGGAACTATTACAATAATCAGCCCCTGGCTCAGAAATTCACCATTGGCGGGCTCTGGTATAACGGTTCCTGCAATATGATGGATGTTTACGGGACAGGCGGTATTAACGAGTTCAAGCACTGGACGATCTTCGGCGATGCTTCCCTGACGGTGCGCACGAATACGCCTGCGGACCTGGGTGTGATACACACAGACAGTATCGAGGAATCCGCTGTTTCCTTTCCCGTGGAGACGGACTGCCCGGGAGCCCTGGCCTGCCTGGTAAATTCCACTAATGAGATCATCACCACCGGCTATACTGATGGCTCCGGCCATGTCATTCTCTCACCCGGAACGCTTCCTGCCCCTCCGGCCGAGCTTCTGCTCACTGTTACCGCCAGTAATTATGCCACCTATCAGGCCACGATCGAGGTAACAACTGGAGGAACAGTTCTGGATCCGCCTGCCAATGTCGTGGTGGATTGCAGTTCGGAAGCGGTACAATTGTCCTGGGATCCTGTGGCCGGGGCTAATTCCTATATAATCTATCACAGCCTTGCGCCGGAAGGTTCATTCGATATACTCGAAACAGTGAATGCCGGTATTACCAGCCGCAGCTATTCTGCGGGTGAAACCAGAAGGTTCTATCGGGTAACTGCTTCCACCGATCTGCCCTGATCCTGTTACAAATAAGCTTCTAATTTATCCGAATTTTCAGGCTTAAAGGCAATTTCCAGCACTGCCAGCGGTAAGGAAGATCCTTTCCCGGCTGCTATTTTAACATAATCCTTTTCCGTGGTCAGCAGATAATCCCAACCCTGACGGCTAACTTCCTCATTCAGATATTCCAGCGCAGAATCATCATAGGAATAATGATCGGGATACCGGTAATGATAACTGATTTCCACGCCCGCCTCTCTTACTGTCTTCTCGAAAGATGAAGGCCTGCCAATACCGGAAACCAGGGCTATCTTTTTATCCGATAAACCGCTGACTGGAATCTCTTCTCCGCTACCATCATAAATCCTGACTATCCGGTATTTTCCCTTAACAATCCGGGAAGAATAATTTATGAGATAGGCTGGTATAACATTATAGGCGTTGGCTATGATCAGCTGGGCTCTGCCGGCGGCTGCCGGAGATTCTCTCAGGATCCCGGCCGGCAGTACGAAACCATTGCCGATTCCTCCTTCCCGGTTAAAAACCAGGATATCCAGATCATGCTTCACCTGCAGATGCTGAAAGGAATCATCCAGGATTATCCAGTCCAGATCGGGAAATGTAGCAGTCAGCAACTGGATGGCCCGTTTCCTGTTTTTCCCGGCCACAACCGGGATCCCCTTCAGTTTCCGAGCCAGTAATTGAGCTTCATCTCCCGCCTGAACAGAGGCAGCCAGCAACCCCTTCCTGTCCGAGATCAGGGTGGCTCCCTTTTCCAGATCACTCCTGTACCCGCGATGGGAAACAGCTACCCGCTTTCCCTGTTTACTGAGATATCCGGCCAGAAATAGGGTAACCGGAGTTTTCCCGCTGCCACCGCTGACCAGATTGCCTACACTGGCAATTTTCACATCGGACCGATAACTTAAAAAAGGTAACAGATCATAAATTGATCTTCTGGTCTTTTGTATGAACATATAGATCAGACTGAGAGGAAATAATAACCAGGACAGGATTGTCCTACTGTATAAATGGGATTGTATAAATTGCTGCCAGTTCATGCCAGCCCGTTCCGGGAATTAATTATGCTCAAAATTCAATACCTTCCCGGGCGGATATCCCCTTCTGAAAGTAATGTTTTATCTCTTTCATCTCCGTGACCAGGTCGGCTTTTTCCAACACTTCAGTATGAGCGTATCGTCCGGTCATCACCAGTTCTGCTGACGTATCCAGAGCCATCAGCTCCAGCTGCCTGGACACGGGTAACAAATTCCATGCTACCGCCACATTGATCTCGTCCAGAACGATCAGATCATAATTATCAGAAAGGATCACGTCCCGAGCTTTTTCCCAGGCTTTTTCCGCCTCGGTATAGTCAATTTCGGAAAGATGATCAGGATCAATCAGCTGGTCGGTTCCGAATTGGAAAATATCTATTCCGGATAACTTTTTCAGCTGTTCGATCTCCCCATATCTGAAATCTTTTTTCATAAACTGGATCAAGCATACCCGCCAGCCATGCCCCAGGGCCCTGATTATCAGTCCCAGAGCTGCGGTGGTTTTGCCTTTTCCGTTACCCGTGAATATCTGTATCATTCTTTCTCTCCTGACAGATTGAATCCTGTTTTTCCTGGTTTCTTCTGTCAATGTTCTTCTATTCCTTAATTACTCATGGAATTAACAATCGCTTCTCCAGAAAATATTCTTTCTCTTCACCTTCCTCTTCCAGAGTAATTTTTACTGACTTAATTTCCCTGTTCATGAGAATGTCGGATATTTCTTTCTGAGAGATCTCTTCAAATCCTTTATCATTGATCTTTTTCAGCAGATGTCCTGGCTTCAGCCCTGCTTCCCGGGCCGGAGAATTTTCCCAGACGCCGGTAATTTTAATATTTTCCTCCCGGGTCGAGATCATTAATCCTGCTGAATAAAGAAGATCGTAATCCGGACCCTCTGTCTCTGTCAGTTTTAGCTGTCGATTCTGAAAATCCAGTCTCAGCAGAAAATCATCCAGGAAATATTTGCCGATCAGTAAAACATCCTGATCCAGGAAGGACGGTATTTCAGCAAAAAGCACCGGAACATTTTCCAGAACGATATCACCCATACTGATCTGTGGCATAACCGAAAGGTAATTGCGAGGGTTGTCGTTCCAGGGCCATCGGGCGAAATAACCATCCGCTTCCAGGAAGGTTATCTCTTGATTGTCAGCCAGTTTTTCCTTCCAGCTGACCGGTAGTACGAATCCATAAGACAGGCCTGTATCGATCATTCCCGGGAGAGGATACGTATCATTCAATACAAGTTCAATGGTCGGGAAGTAGGGAAGGATGATCTCCATCTGAAAAACATGTTCCAGCTCGCTTTCACTCAACATCAGGCTGGGATTGTTAAAAACCAGCATCTGCCTGGCATAATCTATTTCCGTCTGAAAAAAACGTAGATAATCCGAACCTATCATTCCAGACTGAGCAAATTTATAGGTTTGATTGAAATTCGTAACACCTGCCTTCATCCCGAAAACCCTGGTCTCTCCAAGGACTATCTCAGTCAACTTAGTAAAGCCGGCCTGCTGGTTGGGGATTTCAATGATTTCCAGCTGCAGGCTGTCACAGACGCTTTCATCCAACATTGTTATCCCGCCCGTATCAAGCACCATTTCCAGTTTCACCCCATTAACAGCGACCGGGATCTTAATAATGTGAGAAGCTTCCAGCTCAAATGGAACTTCCACAGCTTGCGTAAGTATCTGTGGTTCGCCTCCCTTGAATTTCTCAAACATCTCGATCGGATTTATCTGACAGGAAACCAGCTTAACCAGCAGAAAAAATACAAAAACAGCATTAAATTTGATCATCCTTTACCTCACTTCTTTTCTATTAATTTCCAGGTAATGTTTAGCAGATCTGCAGCCAGTATATCAACATCCAGGCTGCCATCCAGTTCTGTGATGAAAGCCGAACCTTCCAAAACTGTATGAATTAGTATTGCCAGCGATGAGGGATCAATATCCGATTTTATTGTCCCCTCTGCCTGGCTGGCGATTATATTCCGAGTGAGAACCTCCCTGAAGTTTCTGGCATCCCGGGCTATCCTTTCCCTGAATTCCGGTTTATATTTGCTTAAAATCTGCAGAAGGTTGTTGTAAGTATAAGGATATTCCTCCGTGTCTTCTTCCAGCAGAATTTTCTCCACATTCTTGTAGATCGGGATGGCCTGGAAGATTTTGTTGATATAATCCCTTCCAGAAGATAAATCAGCTAAATAATCCCTGTTCCAGGCTGTCATTCGGTAGGTAAAGAAATCCAGAACTCCTTCCACCAGTGCCTCTTTATTCTGGAAGTGATGGTAGATCGCCGGTTTGGAAATTCCCACTTCGGCAGCGATCATAGCCAGGGAAACATGATAAAAACCTTTCTGCAGAAAGAGTTTCAAGGCTGTACTTACAATTTTTTCTCTAGTTTCCATTCTACCCCCTTACCTACCGGTAAGTAATTTTAATCCTGTCTGTTTGTCAAATATTATTTAAGGACTGTTATTTTAACTCAGGAATTCAATTGACATCAGAGATTGATTGCTGAATGTTTGCTGCAAATAATGAAGGTAATTTATGATAAAAAAGAAATTTGATCCGGGACCCTATTTATATCTCCTGCCAGCTTTAATTATCATTATTGTCTTCCGGTTGATACCCATCGTACTTTCCTTCATTGTCAGTTTCTTCAACTGGTCCGTAACAGGAGTAGGGAGTTTCATCGGTTTTGCCAATTACTCCCGCCTTCTGCATGATCCGGAATTCTGGCAATCTATGCTGAATACTTTCTATCTGGTTATCTTTGTCGTACCCGTCAGCCTGATCCTGTCCCTGGTTTTTGCTGTTCTGCTAAACCATATCAAAGCTTTGCGCGGTTTTTTTCGTTCTCTCTATTTCATTCCCACTGTTACTTCCATGGTGGCAATTTCCATAGTCTGGAAATTAATTTTTAATCAGCAGACAGGTTTAATGAACTTCCTTCTGGCCAAGATAGGAATTGAACCGCTGGGCTGGTTATCGGAAAGTCGCGGGATATTCCAGTTACTGTTAGCAAATCTGGGTATAGACCTTCCTGCCTGGCTGGGAGGCCCTTCGCTGGCTCTTTTCTCTATAATAATCGTAACCATCTGGAAAGGACTCGGCTACAATACTATCATCTACCTGGCAGGATTGCAGAATATTCCTGAGGTTTATTACGAAGCGGCCGATATCGATGGCGCCGGCAGAATCAAGCAATTCTTCAAGATAACCTGGCCCCTGATCTCTCCTACCACTTATTATGTGATGATGATGACCACCATCGTTACTTTCCAGGTTTTCTCCCAGATCTATCTGATGACAGGCCCCCCTATTGGCGGCCCACTCGGTACAACCAAGGTAATCGTTTATTTCCTCTTTGAAAAAGGCTTCGGGGAAGGAAATGACCTTAGTTATGCCAGTGCTGTAGCTCTTGTCCTTTTTGCCGTTATTCTTACTCTTACTCTGCTCCAGAAAAAACTGGAAAAGAAAGTACATTACTAACCAGCGGAACTGCCATGCACTATAAAAAAACATTCACCTACTTCTTACTTTTTCTTTGCGGCATCGTTATGATTGTACCCTTTCTCTGGATGGTAACCACTTCTATGAAATCCCAGATGGAGGTAAACAAGGGGAATCTGGGGTTTCTGCCTTACGAGCGTTATCCGGTCTTTGCAGAAAATGGCAATGAATATCGTATTAAAATAGTCTTAACTGAAGCAGACAGCTCGTATGTTAACGTTTTCGATGAAAACGGTAAAATAGTCCGGTCCTATCTGAAGATTCCCAATAAAGTTATTAAGGATAAGAAACATATCAGGTTTCATATTGATAATTTTGTTACTGCTTTCAACAAGGTCCCTTTTGGCCTCTATTTCAAGAACACATTGATCGTTTCCTTTTCTGTTGTTCTGGGAGTTATTATCACCAGTTCATTGGCTGCTTATGCTTTTGCCAGGATGCGTTTTCGGGGGCGTGAATTCCTTTTCTATCTGTTTATCAGCATGATGATGGTTCCCCAGCCGGTGTACCTTATCCCATCCTATATTGTATTGAACCAGCTTAACTGGCTAAATACCTATCAGGCTCTGATTATCCCCTGGCTGGCCAATATTTTTACCATATTCCTTTTAAGACAGCAGTTCAAGACTATCCCTCAGGAACTTTTCGATGCTGCTTCCATCGATGGTTGTTCACGCTGGGGAATCCTCTGGAAAATTGTCCTGCCTCTTTCGAAATCAGTTATCGCCACCTCGGCCATTTTTGGCTTCATTGGTAGCTGGAACAGTTTTATGTGGCCATTGGTGATGATTGACGATCCCAAATTGCGGGTGCTGCAGGTAGGGCTTAGTTATTTTTCCCAGGAAGCTTCAACTCAGACAACCCTGCTCATGGCTGCCTCCACTTTCAGTATTCTGCCCCTGATCATCCTTTTCCTGTTGGCTCAAAGACAGATCATCTCCAGTTTTGCTTCCAGTGGCCTGAAGGGTTAATATTGATTTATCTTCTTTATAAAGGAGGAGAACATGCCGCTCAATCTAAAAGATAAGGTCCCTGATTTTCACCTCCAGGATCAGCATAATAAGGAATTCAGGCTTTCCGATTTTAAAGGCCAGAAAGTACTGCTGTCCTTTCATCCCCTGGCCTGGACTTCGGTCTGCAAGAAACAGATGAAAGCTCTGGAAAATAACTTCGATAAATTCACAGATATGAATACCGTCCCGGTTGGATTAAGTGTCGACCATGTCCCTACCAAGCATGCCTGGTCTAAAAACATGGGACTGAAACAATTAAGAATTCTGGCAGATTTCTGGCCTCATGGACAAGTTGCCAGGAATTTTGATATCTTCCGCGAGGTAGAAGGATTCTCCGAGAGAGCGAATGTCATAATTGACGAGAATGGTAATATCGAATTCATAAAAATCTATAATCTCCCTGAATTGCCTGACCTGAAAGAAATCCTGGAATATCTTAATAAATCATCACAAGGATAATTTTACCTTAGAAAATAACCGACAATAGCATAACGGAATATCCGCAGGGAAAACACTATAACAATATATGAAACCAGTTTAAATCTAAAGATTCCCGCAGCAATAGTGATCGGATCACCAAAGATTGGTGTCCAGGAAAGCCAGAGACTGTATAGCCCATACTTTTCAACCCAGTGCAGAGCTTTTCTACCCCCCCTGGATGATTGCAGTCTGGGCAGTAGCGGTTTACCTATAAGCGCTCCCATTCCGTAATTCAAACTCACTGCCAGACAATTACCAATCGAACAGGCTGTAACAGCTTCCAGCCAGTTCAAACCCAGCAGAATACTGGTTACCATGGCAATTTCTGAACTGAGGGGAAATATTGTTGCCGCTATAAATGAAATCAGAATCAAGGCCCAAAAGCCATATTGCTGCAGCAATTCAAACATCCAGGGAGACAATTCCATGCTCTTGTTCAGATACTGGTCAGTTTATTTATTTCGTGTTGATCTCTAGGAAAAATCTCAAGTTGAATTCCCAAATCACCCAGAGATTCCTCTAGTAATTCTAGCACAGGATATTCTGTATGGAAATGACCGGCATCAATTAAGGGTATCCTGGAATCAAGTATCGTGTGATAAGTGAAATCTGCCGAAACAAAGACATCGGCCCGGCCCGCAACCATGGACAGCAGAGAGCTGCCACTACCCCCGCAGACTGCTACTTTCTGGATGAATTTGTTCATATCTTCCTGGCCCGGCCACAGCTTTATCTGAGAAGAGGATAACTTCACTTTCACATCTTGAGCAAAATCCAGCAATTTACGGGCAACGGGCAGCTTTCCTATTAGTCCCAGCCCATAATTATCGCTGGCTCTCTGCTGTGGAATAACGGTATAGACGGGCTGTTCATAAGGATGATTTTCTTTTAATGCCCTGATTGCTGCAGATAAATTAAAGGAATCCACAAAGAATTCTAATTTAAGCTCAGAAACTTTCTGAACCTCGCCCTTAATCCCGATAACAGGTTTGCTCTCTGATTGTGAAATAAACTGGCCTGCAACAGGATAGTAACTCATACAGCTCTTATAATTGCCGATTTCCCCCGCACCGGCTCGGAATATGGCCTTGGATACAGCATCCGACGCCGCTGGGGGAACATAGACCGAAAGTTGATATAGCTGTGCGCCTGTCTCCCCGCTCAGAAATTCCAGATCTTGAAGCCCCAACCGCCGAGCCAGAGCGTGATTTACTCCTTGCTTGGCAGAATCCACATTCGTGTGAAGGGTAAAAACGGCGATATTTTCTCTGATCAAACGTAAAAGGCGCGTATCAGTAATACTTTTTAGAGGTCGAAAGATCAACGGATGATGAGAAATTATTAAATCCGACTTCTGCCTGATAGCATATTCAATCGCTTTTTCCGTTACATCCAATGTTAGCAGGATCCGGCTGATTTCCTGCTGCATTTCCCCCAGTTGCAGTCCAACATTATCCCATTCTGCCGACAGGCCGGGAGGAGCCAGCTTGTTCAAATGATCTGCAATTTTATGTAATTGAATTTTTTCTGACATATTATTCTTCCCTCTCCATGAGTTCGCTTATCTCAGAAACAGCAAAACCCTTCCGGTACAAATAACTCAGAATTTTCTTTTTGTCTTCAGCCGGATTCCCGGATCTGTACTTCTGTTTTGCTTTCTCCAGGGCTTGTTTCAGCAAATTTCTGCTCTGTTCCAGTGTATAAAGCCGATCCAGAATAATACTGGCTAAATTTTTATCTATACCCTTCTGAAAGATTTTCCCCCTGATTTCTGATTTGCTTTTACCCCGCTCCATCATCTCGGAGATCAGGATTTCTGTACATCTTTCATCATCCAGATAATGCAGTTCCTCAGCTTTGATGACGATATCGGTTGCCACCGTATCTGCTAAAGGTAAGTTTTTTAAGAATCTCAAAACCTCAGATCTCGACCTTTCCCGATAAGCTAGAAATTGTAATAACCTTTGCCAGGCATATTTCTTAACTTCCTTTTCAAGGTTGTCTGCTACTTCCGCCTCGAGTTGAACTTCCTGTCCCGGTCTCAGAGAAAAAAAATGGAGGATCTTATCAGGTAAAATCCCCCATACTCGATCTTCTTTCAGGATCAGGCTGGTAGTCTTATTCCTGCTGCTGATCTGAACTTTCATTTTCCTCCGGATGCATACCCAGAACCTTGCGTACCTGACCTTCAATTTCTTCCAGAGTTTCCGGATTTTCTTTCAGAAATTCCTTAACCCGATCCGTGCCCTGCCCAATCTTAACCTCACCATACGCATACCAGGAACCACTCTTTTTAACAATATCATGTGTGGTAGCAAGTTCGATCAGAATATCCAGTCCGGAAATACCCTCTCCGAAAATTATCGGAAATTCCACATCCTTAAAGGGAGGTGCAAATTTGTTCTTAACTATTTTAACTCTCGTTTTATTGCCTACGATATCAGCATCAGAACCGACTTTCTTGATTGAACCGATCCTTCTTACTTCCATTCGGATGGAAGCATAAAACTTCAGGGCAACTCCTCCGGTGGTGGTTTCGGGGTTGACATAAGCCGGAACTCCAATCTTCATCCTAGTCTGATTAATGAAAATCACTGCCGTATTGGATTTGTTGATTATACTCGTTAATTTACGCAGAGCCTGGGACATCAGCCTTGCCTGTAATCCCACATGCGAATCCCCCATGCTCCCTTCAATCTCCGCTTTCGGAACCAAGGCTGCCACAGAATCAATGATAATAAGATCGATAGCATTACTACGAACCAGTGTTTCAACAATCTCCAGAGCCTGTTCGCCTCCATCCGGCTGAGAAAGTAACAGGTTATCGGTATCGACTCCAATCTGGGAGGCATAGGTGGGATCAAGAGCATGTTCGGCATCAACAAAGGCTACCACACCCTCTTTTTTCTGAGCTTCGGCAGCTATGTGAAGTGCCAGGGTGGTCTTACCGGAAGCCTCTGCGCCATATATCTCCGTGACTCTGCCCCGCGGTATCCCGCCGATCCCCAGAGCCGCATCCAGATTGATCGCTCCTGTGGATATCGAGCTTACTTTCACCCGCGGTTTGTCACCTAGACGCATGACTGTTCCCACTCCGAATTGTTTGTCAAGCTGTCCGATCGCTGTTCTCAACGCTGTCTGTTTGTCTTTAACTGCCATGTTCTACTCCTTTTTCAGTTTATATTCAGCAAGTGCTTCATATACTGGGCCCTCCGGACGCAGAATGCTCCGATAGAGTGTAATATCCTCAGCTACGAAATCACTCATCTTTAACTCTGTAGTTAATATTTTTTGAACGAAATATTCTGGCAATCTTTTTTTTATTCTGGCCAGAGTAACATGGTAACTCAAAGGTTTGTTATCCGTAGTATATCCTGATTCATTTAATTTATTCCTGAATTTTTTAACCAGTTTGGCCATATCAGTTTGCTGATTTCTATATTTAATCCAGATTATGCGGGGTAACTTACCTGGAATTATATCAATTTTAGCATCTGTTAATTGAACTGATGATTTTCCCTCGATTTCATTTCCCAGAAAATCAATCAGGTCAGGCAGGTCAGATTCTCTGATATCTCCGGCAAATTGCAATGTTACATGCAGATTCTCAGTTGCAACCCATTTTAAGCCATCGACATTGTAATCCCGGAAATAACCCTGCCAGTTGCTTATCTGCTTGCGGACATCAATCGGCAGGTTGAGAGCCAGGAAAGTGCGAATCAACGTTTGTATCCAATATCTCGCAGAAATTTTTTGCGGTGAGTAATATCAGTATCCAGCTCAATTCCAAGGGGAGAGCTGCCATCAATTACTCCTAACACCCCCTTGCCCAGATCTGTTTTAGCTAAGATAACTTCAACCGGATTGGCTGTGGCACAATAAACAGTTGCCACTTCCCGGCAATCCTTAATGGCAGGTAAAACATTGATAGGAAAAGCATTCCTCAGAACAATAAGAAAAGTGTGTCCAGCTCCCAACCGGTACTGATTCTTTACCGCAATTTCTATCAACTCGCTATCATTGCCTTCCTTGCGAACCAGGCAGGGACCGGAAGCTTCATTAAATGCTAACCCAAACTTAATCCCGGGAATACTGTTGACCAATAGTTCATAAAGATCCTCAACTGTTTTTATGAAATGAGACATCCCGAAGATAATGTTACATCCTTCCGGAAAAATAATTTTTTCTGTAAGAATTTCCATATAATACTCCCTTTTTTATGGGTGTTATCTATGGTAAAATTGAAAATTGTCCGGAAAAAAGCAATAAAAAAGTTCTGAAACTTGTTCTAAATAATTATCAGGCCTTCTGTACTCTATTTGATCTTAAACAGGTAGTGCACACCTTCACCCTTTTAACCATGCCATCAATTTCTGCTCTTATCTTCTGCAGATTCGGGTAAAACTTCCTTTTGGTTGCATTCAACGCATGACTTCTATTATTACCCACTAAGGGTCTTTTACCGCAAATATCGCATACTCTAGACATTCTTTCACCTTCCTTTGCTGAACTGACGCAAAAAAATTACCAACTGTTTATCTGGCAAGAATTTTTATTAATATAAATGTTTTTTAAAAAAAACGCTGGTAACTATTATTTCCTGGTCTTATCTTTTACAGGAAAGGATAAAGTGTAATTATGAATCGTTGCAGTTTTGAAGCAATACTGAAGAATGAAGGGAATAAGATATTCAATTATCTTATGAAAATCCTGCGTCATAGCGAAGACGCGGAAGACATAATGCAGGATGTATTTATTAGTTTTTACAAAAAAATGGATACCGTAAATGAAAAAGCCTTCCTCACTTACCTCTATCGCACTGCCAGGAATAAAGCACTTAATCTTATCAAATCCCGGCAGAGGAAATATAAATTGAACAAGACTATGCAGTGGGAGGCTGAACAGGTTACAGATCACGAAAATGTAATTACTGAAAGGAAATCACAGATCCTTGCCCATGCTCTGAGTAAACTGAAGCCTGAAGAATATATCTTGCTTGATATGCAGTATAATGACAGGAAATCTTATAGGATAATCGCTGAAGAATTAAACACTACCATTCCTGCTGTAGAATCGAAACTGGTTAGAATAAAAAAGAAGCTGCGTAAAATAATTCTGCAGGATTCCTTGAACCAGGATGTCCTGAATTATAAAGGAGAAAATGATGAAGTCCAGGACACGCTGTAAATTATCAGACCGGCTTAATGCCTATGTGGATAATGAACTTAAGCCAGACGAAAAGGTCATGATCAGTAATCATCTGCAGGGATGTCTTTTGTGTCGGCAAGAACTGCAGAATATCATTTCCCTGAATGAATTAATTTCCTCGCAGTCAGAAGTTACAACCCCGGGTTATCTTAATCAGAAAATCATGGCCCGGGTAACCTCTCTTTCTGCCACCAGAATCCAATTGATGAATAATCTGAGGAAACTTACCCTTGCTGCCAGCCTGGCTGTCTCGATATGCCTAGGTCTGCTGTTCAGTCAATTCCTGGAAAATCAGCAGAGTGATATTGAAGAATGGGCCTTGGGGTATGATTCATTCTATTCATATTTCGAAGGGGGGTATTAATGTCTAACAGAACTTTAACCATACTTGTTCTCATTTCTCTGGCCTTCAACCTGGCCTTTATGGGGGGAGCTGTATATCTCCGGCTGAAAGCTGGAAGTCGGCTTCATCGGATCACTGATTTCAGAGAAAATCATCCTGAATTCAGGGCTTTTATCCAGGGCAGCCGGCAGGAAATAAAAGTATATCGTGATGATTTTGAACACTCGCGTCATGAATTTATTAGATTGCTGTGTCAACCCGAAATTGACGACAGTCTGTTGATCCGTACACTTAACCTGACCATAGATAAGCAAAACCTGATGGAAAGAGAACTGGGGATGCTTATGATTGAAATGCGGAAAATGATGACTCATCACCAGGCATGTTTATTTTTCCGGCATTTGGAAGATAATAGACCCCAATCTCCTTTCCCGTATAGACCTTTTCACGATAAAAATAATCAAAAATTAAATTGAATTAATTTAGGAGGTTAAAATGAAAAAGTATTTGCTGTTAATGCTTGTGATCGTGGGGAGCGTTTCCCTGACAGCTATGGATTGCCATGAAGAAGGGCGAATGGATCTGAAAAAAATGCATCACTTTTCTCAGGAGGAATGTAATCAGCCACCCGGAAATCGCCATCAGCAGAGAGAAGATTCCTTCCTCATGCTGCAAGAACTGGAGTTATCTTCCAATCAGCAGACTGAATTGGAAAATCTGCGCCTGGAAAACCAAAAATCCATGATTCGCGCTGATTCGGAAATCGACATTATGGAAATAGACCTTAAAAAAGCCTTCCGAGATCGGGAATTCGACAAAGCAAGAGATATGACCCGAAGAATCGCCGAGAAAAGACTGGAAATGGCTCTGCAGAAGATCTCATTCCAGGAACAGAGATGGCAGTTACTTACAACAGAACAGAAGGAAAAATTACTGGAAATGAGAAAACATCACGAATCTCCACGCCTGGAGAAGATGCATAAGTAACTTCTGCCTTAGTTGAACTGATGACCCTGCGATCTTGAAATTGCAGGGTCTTTATTTTTATTCAAATCCCTGATTGAAATCCCTGATCAGATTACTATTATAATTCTCAATACCGTAAACGGCTTGTTTAATTGAAATCAGATAAATCCCGGCAGTGAAGGCTGAAGCCACCAGTCCGCTGCCGATGTGGCCATCGCTGAACCCATCATAAGCAGCATATCCAAACAGTGTTGCCAGGAAAAAATAGGCCATGCCGGTTCCTGTCTGCCCGGCATAGATATTCCCACCTCCCGGGAATAATACTCCCAGCAAAATTGCATTATCGGGATTTCTATAAGGCAAAGGAAGGCCAAAATCCAGCTTCTCTCTGAAACTGTTTGTTAGGGGTCGCAATTTTTCATTGCTTACTGCATCAATTTTACTCCGAGCCAGATCATATTCTTGTAAATGAATATAGTTAACTGCCGAAAGAAGGTACAAACTGTCCTGCAAAGAAACATCATATTGAGAAAATCGGGATGAAATAAATTCATTGGATTCCCGGTAAGACCCGTTTTTCATTTGCAGTAAGGCCATCTGATAGAAAATTTGAGAATCATCTGGAGCGATTGTTTCCGCCAGGGATAGGCTTTCCAGCGCTTGGGTATAATCTCCTGCCAGTTCATAACACCTGGCAATCATGATGGATTTGCTTTGCAGGTTGCTCTCGGTAGGAAAATATGATATTAATCTCCTGTATTCCCTGATGGCTCCCTGATAATCTCCAGCCTTCATCAGTTCCTGGGCAAACTGGTTGATCCTCACATATTCATTGGCAGATAATAACAAACACATCAACAATACAACAGAAGTCGCTATCAGCTTATTCAATATAACCGCCTTTACTGCCCTGTAAGCAGTTGCCTGATCTCTGCTAACTGTTTTTTAATCCTTAACCTGACTTCACCTTTTTCGGAAGTGAAATCCAATTCAATCTGAGGCTGTGTTTTCTGCCCTTCACGTAACTTCTTTCTCACACCCTCGATAGTATATTTCTGAACATAAAGCATGTACTTAATCTTCTTTATAAGTTCTATATCTTCAGGATTGTAACGGCGGATGCGGCCAAACCTTTTCTGGGGATGGATCTGGGGAAATTCTTTTTCCCAGTATCTCAGGACATGAGCTTTCAACTCCAGCAGATTACATACCTCGCCGATAGTATAATAAAATTTCTTCATTTCAACTTACTCATGTTACAAGCAACGATAATTATCATCAATCCTGCCATTATCACAAAAAACACTGGAAAATGACGGAAGTATTTTGTAAAGAAAGAATCAAAGGGTACCGTTTCCACCTGATAATCAATAACCTCTTTTTCATAGAGAGAGGTTTTTCGCTCGATTCTTCCAGTGGGTGAAACAATAAGTGAATAGCCGGTATTTGCAGCCCTGAATATCTGTTTTCTGGTCTCAACAGCTCTTAATCTGGTCATCATGGCATGTTGATATGTGCCGGCTGACCTTTTAAACCAGGCATCATTGGTAATATTTACCAGAAAATCTACTCCCGGTTCCGATATCTGTCCTGTAAGTTCAGGAAAAGCTATCTCAAAACATATTAACGGGGAAAATGTCTTATGATTAACAGTCTCAAAATAGACGGGTTCCTTACCGTATTCAAAATTGGCCTGACCCAGCTGAACCTGCCAGAGAAAAGGGAATAATTTTAAAAAAGGCATCCTTTCGCCGAAGGGAACCAGGATAATCTTGTAATAGGGTCTGGATATGCTACCGTCTGTTTTAAACAGAGAAGCTGAATTATAAAATTTGAATGGTTCGGGATGATTTTCGCCGGCCTTTTCATAGTGCGGGAACCCGGTAAAAATATCGGTGTCAACCTCCCGGCAGAGATTCAGCAGGAAATGCTGATACTGGTATTGACGCATCAGATATACTGGCAGTGCTGATTCGGGCCAGATTATAAGTGATGGCTTCCTTTCGGCCGCCTTGAAAGTGTATTCTCTGTACAATTCCAGGGTGCTGTCCAGAAAAGCAGGATCCCATTTCAAATCCTGGGGAACGCTTACCTGCACAATAGCTATCTTATCAGCTGATTTGTCAATAGGCATATTGCTCAGCCTGACTGCTCCAAATCCTGCCCAACAGCCTAAAATAACCAGAACAGCAATCAGGAATGTTCTGCTTCCTTTTAACCCGCAGAACAAAAAATAGTTTACTATAATAACTAAAAATGAAAGCAGATATACTCCGCCTATTTCTGCCAATTGAATAAAGGGAAGATAATCAGCCAGGGAATAGCCAAGGTTGAACCAAGGAAACCGAAATTCGCCAAAATTCTGCAGATATTCAAAACTCATCCAGAATGCCATGAAAGCAGGAAGCAACAGAAAACGGTGCACGCGCACTGTAATATTGATAAGATAGAATAAAATCAGAAAATATAAAGAGAAGACCAGGATCAGTCCGATAAATCCCGGCCAGGTCACCAGGCTGATCCAATGCAGGCTGATCATGGTATATAAAAAGCTGAAGACTAGGGCGCCGGTCAGCGTCTGTTTAAGTGATAAAGGACGGGAAAGAAATCCTAAAAGCGGTAGCAAAGCCGGAAAAACCAGGAATCCCAGATGCAGGGGAAGCCTGCTGACAGCCAATAAGCAGGCTGTGACAGCAGGTTCGTAAAAATATGGTTGTTTTAAAAAATTACTTATTTTCATAAACAGCTAATGCCAGTATAAGACTATGCTCACTATAAAGAATCAGATAACTGTTTTTCAGATAGAATCCTTCCCATCTCTCAGTTGACGGGAAAAAACGTTTCCCTGTGCCCACTTCCAGCAGGTAATTATCAATCAACTCTATACTGTCAGATTCTGTTTGCTGACAATAACCCGGATTAGAGCCGAGATATTTCCCCATCATACTGAAAATGATCGAAACATTATTCACGGCTTCATATATCTGCACCAGATTGTCTGTGATAATCAAGTGTGATGGATCAAATAAATGGAATTTGCCAAAGCTGGATTTTTCCAGATATGTGAAAGGATCTATCTGAACTATCTCTCCCCTTTCAGCATCAAAATAGAATATGCTTCCATCCTTGCCAACATCCAGCAGTAATGCCCTCACTTTTTCAGGCAGGGTAAGGTCTGCTATCCATTTCCCATCCTGATCATATTTCCTGATTACTTTTCCGGTAGTATCCAGAGCCAGCAACTTTCCATCTTGAGTAAGAGCGATATCACTCAATTGCATAAAGCTGGAATTACCCGGTCCTGATCCTCCTATCGTATTGAATTTCCGGCCATTTTTGTAAAAATGAACCAGATTACTATGCTTTTCTGAAATATATATTGTCTCATGAAATGGGGAATACAGGCATTTATCTATTGTAAAAGGAAATTCTGCCTGGTATAATAAAGCAAAATTCCAGGGATTACCTCTACCTGTATGAGGAACATCAGCACAAGCAGTCAACAGAAATAAGATTAACAATGATATGATTCTGTTAATGCTCAAAATGGATATCCTTCAGTTTTCCCTGAATAGTGGTTCTGCCCTGCCAGGTATTGAATTCCAGAGAATAGGCAATATCGATAACTGATCCCTTTTTAAGAAATGGCAGAAAATCTCCCAGATTAAATCCGATCAGATCAAGTACACACCCGTCTTTCATTACTTTTAATTTCAGATGATTCTTTCCAACATTATAGGGAAATCCCACGATCATTACTTTTTCCGTATAGAAGGTCGGACGCAGGTTCCCGGGTCCGAAGGGAGCAAATTTGTTCAGCCATTCCAAGAGATGTTCATTAATCTCATATAATTCGAGCTTGTTTTCCACTGTTAAGGGGGGTATCAACTCATCTTTACTTAAATGTTCCAGTACGTATTTATTCAGGCGGTTTTCAAACATGTCCAAATATTCGGACAAAATTGAAAGCCCGGCTGCATATTTATGACCCCCGAAAGTTTCCAGGTTCTCTTCCACGGAAGTTAGCGCTTCAAAGAGGTCGAATCCTGAAATACTGCGGCCGGAACCGCTGCCAATACCGTCTTTGAAAGTAATCATGATGGTGGGCCGATAATACTTCTCCACCAATTTTGAAGCAACAATTCCTATTACTCCGGGATGCCAGTCATCGGAGGAGATAACGATACAACCAGTTTCATCCAGGTTATGATATTTTTTCTCAATTATTTCACAGGCTTCCTGAAAAGTTTTCTGATCGATCTGCTGCCGTAATGAATTTTCCCTTTCTATGATCTCGGCCAGCTCCATGCTTTTTTCTTCCTCGGTAGCCACCATCAGTTCCACTGCTCTCAGAGCGCTTCCCATCCTGCCGGCAGCATTTATCCGGGGAGCTATACCGAAAACAATATCTGCCGAATTCAACTCCTTTTGGGACAGCCCGGCCAGGTTAATCAGGGCATTAAGCCCGATATTCTGTTTCTTGACTAATCTTTCCAGACCAATGCTGGCAAAAATCCTGTTTTCACTGATCAGGGGTACAATATCTGCAATTGTCCCCAGTGCGACCAGATCCACATATTTATCGATGTAATCCTGAGAATCCACTCCCATTCGGTTATAAACGGCCATAAGTAATTTATAAGCAACGCCGACTCCTGCCAGTTCCTTGAAAGGATAATTACATTCAGAAATCCGGGGATTAATAATAGCATAAGCTTCTGGAATATTATCCTTGGGATTATGATGATCCGTTACAATAATGTCGATACCCAGCTGGTTTATCTGTTTCACCTCATCGATAGCATTAATCCCGCAATCGACACTGATAATCAGCTTTGTTCCATTCTCTACTATCTGATCTATTCCACTCAGGGAAAGGCCATAGCCATCGATCATCCTGTGAGGTATATAATAATCGACTATGGCATTGATTTTCCTTAACCCCAGGTACAACAGCGCAGTAGAAGTTGTTCCATCAACATCATAATCTCCATAAATGGTTATATTTTCCATTTTGCGGATGGCAGTGACAATCCTGTCTGCCGCCAGATCCATATCCTTGAAGAGAAAGGGATCAAATACATCGTCCAGTTTGGGGTTGAAGAATTTATTGATATTCTCGATATCTGTCAACTGCTTGCGGACTAACATTTCGGCAATCATTTCCGGACATTTAATATCAGAAGCGATCAGTTTTTTCTGTTCTTCCTGTTCGGCGGTAAGTGGTTCTTCCATCCTCCATCTTTTCTGCATAATTTGCCTCTAATTTTATTTTTTACTAAAATATTTAACCATGAAGAGAAAAAATAATTGTCGAAGAGGATGATAAGCCGAATTCTGTTGACTGCTTAACAGGCAGCCTAATGTCTATTTCTCTAAATCGGATATTGCTATTCCCCAACGAGATCATACATGACCGATTCAAGCTGCCTACCCCGGGATGAAACGAACCGGGCCAGTTCACATCCCTGTATTTGGCATTGCACCGGATAAGGCTTTCCGAGCATCCCGGTTCACACCGGAACCTGGTGGTCTCTTACACCACCTTTTCACCCTTACCCCGGTTATCCGGGGCGGTTTGTTTCTGTGGAGCTTGCTCCCCATTACTGAGGCTTCCCGTTAGGAAGTATCCTGCCCTACGGTGTTCGGACTTTCCTCCTGATCCTTGATCAGGCAGACATTTAATCCTCTCCGACAATTATTCTCCGCATAGTGCACTCTTTCCGAAAATTTAGCTCTCTTCCGCTTTATTGACAATTATGCGTCCACAATTTTCACAATATACTATATGATTCCCTTCATTTATCTCGATTATCATTTGAGGCCGAATATGATATCCACAACCACCACATACTTCGTTCAGTTTGAAAACTAACGCCTTCCGCTGCTTATTCTTAATTAAAGCAGCATAACGTTTAATCAATGGCTTGGGAAGTTCCTCAGCCAGATTATTTCTTTTATTTCTTAAGATATTTATATCCTGTTGAACTTCCTCCAGTTTTCTCTGCAACCGTTCCTGATTAGCTTTTAGTTTCTCATCAGCCTGCTTCTGGAGGTTCTCAATGACTTGCTGATTATCCCGTATTTCTACTTCCTTCTCCATTAAATCAATTATTTCGTCGTCAATTTCAACATTGCTGGTTTCAAGATGGCTAATTTCACTATTCAGGGCTTTGTATTCCTTGTTCGTTTTGATGGTAAGCAACTGGTTCTTGTATTTGCCTATCTTCTCATTGTTCTCTTTAATTTTAAGCTCTTTGAGTTTCTGGTCCTTCAGGTTTTCTTCGAGTTTTGACCTGATCTCATGGAGTTGCTGGTCTGCAGATTCAACATTGTGTTTTAGGCTGCTCAGTTCATGAGGTAATGATTCGGTTAAGATTTCTTTTTCTCCAATAATATCATCAAGTTTCTGCATTTCCAATAATATTTCCAGATCTTTCAGCATTCACTCTCCCATCTATATTTTTAAAACAAAAAAAGCATTTATCGTTTGATAAATGCTTTTTTAAATTTCAAGCAAAGCTCCACTTGGATTTTTCAAAGTTTCCCTTTTCACTCTCTATAACCTTTCTTTTTATTTGCTTTCAATTAGTTTTTTCCGGTGTTTTTTTGTCAACCCCCATTTCTCTCTGATTCGTTTGACTGCCAATTGAATTTAAACGAGGACTGATCTTGAATAATTACATGCTTCTGATTAAAAATATAGAGGTTTGTTCCTTTCATAATTTTCTGATCTGCTTTGATAAAATACTGAGTAGAAGAGGTGACAGGAAATTTTTCATAGCTGTTTAAAAGTTCATTTTCCAAAATCTCTGTTTCCTTGTGATCAGGAATCACTTCCTTTCTCTTCTGTGTTTTTTTTGATTCTGAGATACTTTCTGCCTGAATATGCCATTTCCTTTTCAGGAATGGCTTTATCGTGATCTCAACTTCGGTGTATTCATTCTGGTTCCCCCCCAGACATCCGATATTGACACTTCGACCACACTGGGTCAAACCTCCACTGATAACAGCTTCTCTGCTCCCGGAAATATCCAGTGCCGCCAGCAGATGGCAATTTCTGGCAGTTGAATGAACTTTAATTGATTTCCCGCTGGCAATCCTGGAGTTTTCAGCCTTAAGCAATTCTATATTGCCCGTGGCTGTGATCCAGTTCTTAAGGCAATTTCTTATCTCACCCTGGATCTTCAAATTGCCGGAAACCTCTAACGAGGAATTTTCTATATCACCAATAACAGTAAGGTCTGACCAGATAAAAATTTTGGAATTATCGATATCTCCTCTATAGATCAAGTTGGAGCAGATGTGAAATCTCCCTGTCTCATCCCGCCAAGGATAACCCGAATTCCGGGAAATTATCCCATTACTAGCAGGATCGAAGTCAACTCCTTCTCCCAGATAGAGTGAAACCAAATGTTTTTTAATTGTATCGAATCCGGTGATATCACCGAAAATATCATGATATTCAACATCGGATTCGAATTTGGGAAAACTAACACCGGCCAGAACCGTATCGCTGGGGATAGTAATTAATTCTGCCAGTTTATTTATCTCTATCTCTCCAGAATCGCCCGGAACTGCATGATTATCGATTTTAGATGTAATCTCAATTTGTTCGGGAAAATCCCCTTGGGCCAGCAGAAACGGCTTGGCAAATACTGCTTCCTGATTATTCTGCTGGCGTTTCCCAGCGGCCAGATCAAATCCTTTTTTTATTCCCGCAGCTGTGATCAGATCAAGGATTTCCTTCTCCGAAATTATCCCGTTGTCATTAATTGTGAGGAAAGCAGTCAGTTTATCGGCACTGATTTCCAGCACTAACTTATCGTCTGGATCAGTAAAGGTTCTATTTTTATTCATCTCGGACCAGATTCTCTTTAATGAAATCAATCACTTCATGGGATGAAGTTCCCGGGGTAAAGATAGCTTTGAATCCTTTGGATTTGAGAAAAGCGATATCTTCCTCAGGTATTACGCCACCTCCAAAAAGCAGGATATCTCTTACTCCTTTTTCTTCAAGAAGTTGGGCAACTTTGGGAAAAAGGAAATTATGCGCACCTGAAAGTAAACTGAGCCCGATGATATCAACATCTTCCTGAATGGCTGCATTAACAATCTGCTCCGGTGTCTGCCTGATGCCTGTATAAATCACTTCCATGCCGGCATCCCGCAGGGCTCTGGCAATATATTTGGCACCGCGGTCATGCCCATCCAGACCCGGCTTGGCAATCATGACTCTGATTTTTTTCATAATATCCTTCATTTTTTTTAAACATCTTTTTCTCTGAGAATTACCAGTCAATATTTTTTTGACCCCAATTCATTTATTGACACAAACTCCCTGCTCCAGATTTATTTTCTTAATGGTAAAACCATAAGGGGGTGATGAATTATGGCTAATGTTGCTGTTTTAGGATGCATCTGGGGTGATGAGGCAAAAGCCAAAATCGTCGATTTCCTGGCTGCCGAAGCAGATATTGTAATTAGATACCAGGGCGGTAATAATGCCGGACATACTATTGTTTCCAATGGCAAAAAATATATATTTCATCTGATCCCAGCTGGAATTCTTTATCCTGATAAAATCTGTTTTCTGGGTAACGGAGTTGTTATTGATCTTTTTGCCCTGCTTGCTGAGATGGAAAATCTCAGTGACCAGGGTATTGATTTTCACAACAGGTTTTTCATTGATCCGAGAGCTGGCATAGTTTTACCTATCCACCGCCAGCTGGATGAAGCTGCCGAAAACGATTCTCCAGCTATTAAGATCGGTACTACTAAAAGAGGGATTGGTCCCTGTTATTCCGATTTGACCGCCCGGGTAGGTATAAGGTTCGGAGATCTTTTTCATCTGCAGATTCTGAGACAGAGGCTTAAACGCTTATATAATTACCATAAGCTTTCGGATTATGAAATTGATGACCTTGCGGAAGCCTTATACCTCAGTGCGAAGCCATTGGCCGAATGCCGGCAGCAGATCAGTTATTTCCTGAACCGCCATCAGGATAAAAGGATTCTTTTTGAGGGAGCCCAGGGTGCTTTGCTGGATCTTTCTTTCGGTACTTACCCCTTTGTTACTTCCTCCCATACCACTATTGGCGGTATTACAACAGGAAGCGGATTCTCACTCAGGCGTCTGGGCAGAGTAGTGGGTGTATATAAAAGTTATTTTACCAGGGTAGGGGAAGGGCCATTTCCAACTGAATTAAAGAATGAATTAGGAGACATTATCAGAGAACACGGCAATGAATATGGCTCTACAACTGGCAGACCTCGCCGTTGTGGCTGGTTCGATGCCGTGGCAGCCCGTTATTCAGCCATGCTGAACGATATAGATGAAATTGCCCTGACCTTACTGGATGTGCTTAGCGGCCTTGATTCCATCAGGATTTGTACCGGTTACAGAATGAACGAAACCATTATCACTGATTTCCCGGATAATTCCGAGATTTTAAACCAGGTTACACCGATCTATGAAGAATTGAAGGGCTGGAAAGATGATATAACTCAAATCAGTTCTTATCAAGCCCTTCCCGTAGCAGCCAGGGAATATATCGGGCGGCTGGAAGAGTTGCTGGACAGGAAGATAACCATAATTTCTGTCGGTCCCGATCGGGAACAGACCATAGTTAGGCAAAAATAAATAATTCTTGACATCATATTCTTCTTTCCAGAGTTATCCATTTCTGGTTAAAAAGTTATAAGATAATAAGTTATGAATCTAAATATCTTTGATAATAGTAAAGGAGTTTGGCATGAAAAGAACGTTTCAGCCGCATAATCGGAAACGCAGGAACAAACATGGTTTTCGCTCTCGCATGGCTACCCTGGGAGGTCGGAAAGTATTGGCCCGTAGAAGAGCAAAGGGGAGAGTTCGTCTTACTGTATCCGATTAAATGAGATTTATCACTTCCCGTCGAGATTACTTAAGGATTTTGATTAACCCTCATAAGATTAGTGGTAATTTATTTCGGTTCTTTTATATTAATGAATCCCCAGAGCAATCTCTTGCTGTAGGAATAATCGTCAGCCGGAAGGTTGGAAAAGCCGTCATAAGAAATAAAGTGAAGCGTAGAATCAGAGCTTATTTAAGAAATAATCCCTCCTTGTGGACACAAGAGTTGAGTTTAATCATCAGAGCCTTACCCGAAGCTGGTGATGCTGGATGGCAGGAGATTTCTGATGACCTCAGTAA
>JAFGEH010000140.1 GCA_016931665.1 Candidatus Cloacimonadota bacterium
ATGGTGAGAAGGATTACCAAGATCTGTTGCTTCTCGGTACTAACCCGGGAACATCGAAAGTGAATTCGGAAAAATCAAGATTAACCCCAGACCAGGAATATGAACTTTTTTACTGGGACGAGGAATGGCAATCAGCTGGGATCAGAAAAGCAGCAGAAAGTGGGATCCATTTCGAAAATCTCCCCCGCAACAAGTTATACTGGTTGGTTAATATTCCATCCCACCATTTAGAAAGGATCTTCACTTATCAGCAATCAAAACAGATCTGGTGGTAATTCCAGATAATTAGAGAGGATGTTTTATGAGTTACAGTCCGGTTGAGATCATCATAAAAAAAAGGAATGGAGAACAATTAAGCGAATCTGAATTAAAATTCATGTTTCAGGGATATATTGAGAACCAGATTCCCGATTATCAGATGTCTGCACTGTTGATGGCTATCTACCATAAAGGAATGAAAAAATCAGAGATCAGCAATTTAACTTCAATCTACATCAACTCCGGACGGATAATCACTTTCCCTGAAGATATTGCAACTGTGGATAAACACTCGACCGGTGGAGTTGGAGATAAAATCAGTATAATCCTGGGTCCGATCATGGCCGCCTGCGGAGCTTATGTCCCAATGATCTCAGGAAGAGGATTGGGTCATACCGGCGGAACTCTTGACAAGCTGGACTCAATCCCCGGTCTGAGGACAGACTTTTCGGAAAAGGAATTCAGGAAACTCGTCCTGAATAACGGCTATGCCATTGTCAGTCAGACAGAGAGTCTGGTGCCAATAGACAAGCATATCTACGCCCTGCGCGATGTAACCGGGACAATTGAGAGCCTGCCTTTGATCACAGCCAGCATCATGAGTAAAAAAATAGCTGAAGGGGCGCGTAACCTGGTTATTGATCTTAAAATCGGGTCTGGGGCATTTATCAGAAATCTCGAGGCAGCCAGAAAACTGGGAAAGCTGCTGACCAATACAGGTAATAGTTTCGGTCAGAATGTGAAAATTATATATACAAATATGAATTCTCCCCTGGGTGAGTACGTGGGCAATTCTCTGGAAATCCTGGAATCGATTCATTTCCTGCAGGGTAAAAAAATACCGGATCTTTATCAGATCACCAGAAGATTAGCCATAACCATGCTGCAGATAGCCGGCATCAGCAGTTCGGAAACGGTTGCCGTAGAGCATTTCGATAATGTACTTAATAGCGGGGCAGCACTGGAAAGGTTTAAATTAATGATTCAGGCTCAGGAAGGCGACCCTGCTGTATGTGATAATCCCCAATTGCTACCCAGAGCACGTTATGAAATTCCCATTGAAGCTACTGACTCAGGCTGGATCGAAGCCATAGATTCTCAGAATATCGGCTATGCTCTGATAGGCCTGGGTGCAGGCCGCAGAAAGATCAATGATCAGCTGGATTATAGCGCTGGCGCCTATCTTCCCCATAAAATTGGAGATCATCTTGAACGCGGGGCACGGTTAGGTTCCATATTCTGCAATAACCTGCATCTGGTTGATGAGGCAGCTGGCAAGATTGCAGATTCTTTTCATCTGACCAAACAACCGACCAAACATCAGGAACTGATACTGGAATATTAGGTTCTACCGCACCATATTCAGCCTGCCCCAAATATCTTGACACGGTAAAAGTGAAAAATAATGTGGTTTGCGGATACGCCTTATTGGACGTATTTTATTGATAAATAGAGATTTAAATAATATCAGGAGAAAGTATAATGGCATTACCGAAAAGAAAAGTCTCAAAATCCAGAAGGGATAAAAGACGTACCCATTACAAAGCCGAAGTTCCAGCTGTAGCCACCTGTTCGAATTGCGGTGAAACCTGCAGACCTCATAATATCTGTGCCAATTGCGGGCATTATAACGGCAAGAAAGTCATCGAAATAAAAGAATAGATGCGTATAGCTGTTGATGCCTTTGGCAGTGATAATGCTCCTTCTCCGGAAGTTGAAGGCGCTATTCTGGCTATCAAGGATGATCTGTGCGAGCAGGTAATTCTGGTCGGCCGGGAAGAATTGCTGGCTAAAGAGCTCGAAATTTTTTTTTATGATAAAAAACGAATCAAAATATTCAATGCATCTGAAATTATCGATGTCTCCGATACACCTGCCAGCATCGTTAAAACAAAACCGGATTCTTCCTTAATACAGACTATCCGGCTGCATAAGGAAAAAAAAGTTTCCGGTTTTGTCAGCGCCGGAAATACTGGGGCGGTTATGGCCTCATCCCTATTTGAACTGGGTCGGATCAAAAATATACAGAGACCGGCTATCGCAATTACCCTGCCCACCATGGCTAAACCCGAAATCATTCTGGATGTGGGAGCCAATGTTGATTGTTCTCCGGAAAATCTGCATCAGTTCGCCAGGTTGGGTTCTCTTTATTCACATTTTTTTTTTCAAAAAGAGAATCCTGAGGTAGCCTTGCTCAATATCGGTGAAGAAAGCGTTAAAGGCAACGACCTTGCCAAGAAAGCCTATAATCTGCTGGCTCAGGATCAGGATATTAATTTCATCGGTAATATCGAAGGTAAAGATCTGCTTAAAGGTGTGGCCGATGTAGTTGTCTGCGACGGCTTTGTGGGTAACGTTATGTTAAAAACAGTGGAAGGTGTTGCAGTAGCAATTTTCGATATGATGAGAGAACAGATCAGAAAGGACTGGGTGGCTAAAATCGGAGCTTTGCTTTCCTTCCCGGTCTATTCTTACCTTAAAAAGAAACTGGATCACTCAGAATATGGCGGTGCTCTGCTGGTGGGCCTGAATGGAATTCCCGTTGTCTCGCATGGCCGGGCAAATTCACTGGCAATCAAGAATGCCATTAAAGTGGCTGTCCGTATTGCTCAATCCGGTTTTATTGAACATTCTCAAGCATATTTTGAAAAGATGTAATTATGATAACCAAATATCACGCAAAAATTTCCGGAACCGGGATGCATGTCCCCGAGAAGATCCTGAACAATTATGACCTGGAAAAGATCGTCGATACATCGGATGAATGGATTAAGATCAGAACCGGAATGTTTGAAAGGCATATTGCTGCTGACTCTGAAGCAGCGTCCGATATAGCATACCAGGCTGCTCTCAAAGCCCTGGACTCGGCTGGCATCAGGGCTAAAGAACTCGATATGATCATCGTGGCCAGTGTTACCAACGACCATGCCTTCCCTGCTACCGCCTGTATACTGCAGAAGTTGCTGGGAGCCAGGGAAATTCCCGCCTTTGATATCAGCGCCGGCTGTTCCGGCTGGATTTATGCCGCCAATATTGCCAAGCAGTACATCGAAAACGGAATTTGCTCGCATATACTGATCATCGGAGTGGACCTTCTCAGCAAAATCGTCAACTGGTCAGACCGTAATACCTGTGTGCTTTTCGGAGACGGAGCAGGAGCAACTATCATCTCTAAAGCAGAGCCCTCGGATATATCATGTTTCATCGATTCGCACATCTCCTCTGATGGTTCCAGCTATGACCTTCTGATTCAGCCCGCCGGCGGTTCCCGGCAACCGGCAAGCGAAAAAACAGTTAAAGATAACTTGCATACCATTTATATGGAAGGAAATAAAATCTTTAAATTAGCCATCAGATCAATGAATGATGCCTGCCATATTGTCCTGAAAAGAAATAATATGGACATCAGATCCATTGACTGGCTGATCACTCATCAGGCGAATTTGAGGATCATTGAGGCTTTAGGCAAAAAACTCAGGATCGCGGAAGAAAAAGTAATAGTGAATATCGAGAAGTATGCCAATACCTCAGCCGCTACCATACCGATTGCCATGGATGAAGCAATCCATCTTGGCAAGATCAGACACGGTGACCTAGTATTGATGGCTACCTTCGGAGCCGGACTAACTTCCGGAAGCCTGTTGATCAGGTATTAGCAGGTACAGCCATGAAAACAGCTTTCGTGTTTCCTGGTCAGGGAGCTCAATACATAGGTATGGCTATGGATCTGGCGGAAAGCAGGGAAGAATATAGCTGGACCCTGCAGGAATTCGACCGCATCAATCAAACTCAATTGTGGAATATAATGCGGGATGGTCCGGAATCCGCCCTGCAGGAAACGCGTTATACTCAGCCGGCAATCCTCTTTCACAGCATTGCCGCTCTGAAATTATTCCAGACAGAAATCGGGATAAAACCGGATTATGTTGCCGGACATTCCCTGGGAGAATTCTCCGCCCTGGTAGCCAATAATACCCTGCAATGGCTGGATGCCATGTATCTGGTTCATAAAAGAGGGGAATTCATGATCAGAGCCAATCAAGACCGACCCTTTGCCATGGCTGCCGTTATAGGCCTTACGGGCGACACCGTTCACCACATCTGCCTTCAGGTTACACAAACCTACACCGTGGTAGCAGCAAATTTCAATACACCAGAGCAAACCGTGATCTCCGGAACCAGAGAAGGAGTTGAAGCAGCCTCCCGGCTGGCTGAAGAGGCTGGAGCAAAAAAAATAGTGCCCCTGGCCGTAGGAGGCCCTTTCCACTCACCCTTAATCACCCGGGCTGAAGAATGGCTGAATCAGGAGATAGCAAAAATCAACTTTTCCCAACCGGAAATTCCCGTAATCACCAATGTCGATGCTTCTCCGACCACAAACCTGGATAAAATCAGGTATAATCTAGCTAAACAGGTTACATCTCCCGTTTTATGGGTCGATACGATAAATTTTCTGATTTCCAGGGGAATTGATCTTATTTTTGAATTCGGTCCGAAAAATGTATTAGCTGGAATGATTAAAAAAATCAATCGTGATCTTCCGGTAATCAATATTGACAAACTTACAGATATTGAGAAAGCTAAAATCAGGATGAAAGAATTATGAAAGATCTTCAGAATAAGCAGGTTATAATAACCGGGGCAGCCCGTGGTATCGGACTGGCAATTGCCGGGAAGTTCGGGCTGGCAGGAGCAGCAGTCCACATAATCGACCTGCAGGAAGATGCTGTTAAGAATGCCGAGCTGCAGCTGCAGAGTCAGGGTTACAAAGTAAAAGGTCATATTGCCGATGTTACTAATTCTGACCAGATTGAAACTATCTTTAAAAACATCGCAGAGGAATACCAGAATATTGATATCCTGATTAATAATGCCGGAATAACCAGGGACGGACTAGTGATGAAGATGAAGGAATCCGACTGGGATGCTGTGATCAATGTAAACTTGAAAGGAACTTTCATCTGCACTCAGAAAGTCTGCCGATATATGCTCAGGCAGAAACAGGGAGTGATCATCAATATTGCCTCGGTGATCGGTATCATGGGTAATGCCGGGCAGTCTAATTACGCAGCTTCTAAAGGTGGCATCATAGCCTTTACCAAATCGGTTGCTAAAGAATTCGCTTCCAGGAATATCAGAGTTAATGCCGTTGCCCCGGGGTTCATTGAAACAGAAATGACCCGCATCCTACCCCAGGAAATTATTGAAAAATATGCTCAAGCCATTCCCCTGAAAAGAATGGGATCGGCGCAGGATGTTGCAGATGCCTGCCTCTTTCTTGCTTCCGATTACTCTGCTTATATAACAGGTCAGACTATCCATGTAGATGGTGGTTTAATAATGTGAAATACCAGAATAAGGAGGAATAATGGACGTAGTAGCCAAAGTAAAAGAAATCATTGTTGAGGAACTTGGTGTTGATGAAAATGAAGTTACCATGGAAGCCAGTTTCATCGAAGATCTAGGAGCTGATTCCCTGGATACAGTGGAATTGATCATGAAATTCGAAGAAGAGTTCGATATTGATATCGACGATGAAGAAGCAGAAAAACTCACCACAGTCGGTAAAGCAATCGAATATCTGAAAACAAAATTAGCTGAATAAATTAATCAGGGTGAAACTCTCAGGAGTTTCACCCACTGTTTTTCTATTTATAAACTCACGGGGGTTTAATGAGAAGGCGAGTTGTAATAACTGGATTAGGAACTATCAATGCAATTGGTCATAACACACAAACAACCTGGGATAATTTATTAGCAGGCAAATCCGGAATCGAGAAGATCAAAAGCTTCGAACTGACAGATGAATACTCCAGCCAGATTGGTGGTGAGGTCAAAGATTTCGATGCTTCCAGTTTCATAGACAAAAAGAAAGCCAAAAGAATCGACCGTTATACCCAATTCGCTCTCATTGCATCTCAGGAAGCCTTTACCGATTCCGGTTTACATGAATATGCCTTCGATCCTGACAGGGCCGGAGTTATCATTTCCTCCGGAATCGGCGGGATGTACACTTTTGAAACCGAAGCCAGCAAATTGGTAACTTCCGGACCTAAACGTATCAGCCCTTTCTTTATACCCAAAATGATTTCCAATATAGCTTCTGCCGAAGTGGCGATCGAGCTAAATCTTAAAGCCATTAATTTCTGTATTACTTCCGCTTGTGCTTCCGCTAACCATGCCTTGGGGACATCATTCAGATCTATCCAGTATGGCGATGCCGATATTATTCTCAGCGGCGGCTCGGAAGCTTCAGTAACCCCCCTGGCTGTAGCAGGTTTTTGTGCCATGAAAGCTTTAAGCACCCGTAATGACGAACCTGCTAGAGCCAGTCGCCCCTTCGACAGGGACCGGGATGGTTTTATCATGGCCGAAGGTGCCGGGGTACTTGCCTTGGAAGAACTAGAACATGCCCTGAAAAGAAATGCCAGAATCTATGCCGAAATCGTCGGTTACGGAGCTTCCTGTGATGCGTATCATATTACTGCCCCCGCGGAGAATGGTGAAGGTGGTGCGCGAGCTATTAAGATGGCGCTGCTTGATGCCGGTATTGAGCCTGTTGCCCTTGATTACATAAACGCTCATGGTACCTCAACTCCCTTGAATGATCCCAATGAAACTGCTGCCATCAAAGCGGTTCTGGGAGACCACGCTTATCGGGTAAAAATAAATTCGACTAAATCGATGGTCGGACATACCCTGGGAGCTGCAGCTGCCATTGAGGCCATTGTTTCTGTACTTTCAATTGTCAACAGTACCGTTCATCCTACAATGAACCTGGATAACCCTGATCCCCTTTGCGATCTCGATTATGTTCCTCATAAATCTCAAAAGCTGCCAATTAATTACGCCTTGAGTAACTCACTGGGCTTCGGAGGTCATAACGCTGTTCTTATCTTTAAAAAATTTGAAACTTAGATTTATACGACAGCATTCTTCCTGACTGCTGTGAAACCAATATTCAAATTTCTAACCAGAAAAAATTCTGATACTTCTGATCAGGACCAGATTTACAATCAACTGGAAATAATTCTGGGTTATAATTTCCATGATCGGAAATACCTGGCTGATGCACTGAATCATCCGTCCATCACTCCCTCCGGTAGCGAACCGGATGACTTCGAACGCATGGAATTTCTTGGTGATTCAATTCTTGGCCTGATCGTTGCCAGAGAGCTCTATACCCGATTCCCGGATTACAATGAAGGACAACTTTCCAAACTAAAATCAAAGCTGGTCTCACGAAAATATCTGGCCCTCAAGGCCCGTTCTATGAAACTCGGCGATTTCATAAATATGAGCTCGGAAGCAGTCAACAGCGGTGGCAGGGATTCCGGCTCTATCCTTTCCGATACTCTGGAAGCCATCATCTGTGCCATATTCCTGGACAGCTCCCTGGAACAGGTCCGCAAGATCGTGTTAAGATTAATTATCAGTGATTATGAACATGTTCTGCAAAATATTGACCTGATCGATTATAAAAGCAGATTACAGGAGATAACCCAGGCCAGACTGCAGGTAACACCTGAATATCGATTGATCAGTGAGTCAGGCCCCGATCATGATAAAACCTTTACCATAGAAGTTTTTATTAATGATACTTCTTTTGGCCTGGGCAGGGGAAATAATAAAAAGAACGCTGAGCAGGATGCCGCCCGGCATGCATACAGCTCCTTTTTTGAATCATAGGGATTATGATCATATTACCCGTTTTTCTGCCCCACTGGGGATGCCACCATCAATGCATCTATTGCAACCAAAAAACAATTACCGGAAAATCAAGGTTCTCCTGGTCAGAAACCACTCAGCAGATTCATTCTTTTCTGGAGAAAAATCGTGGCCAGTCTAAGGAAGTAGCATTCTTTGGAGGCAGTTTTGCTTTTCTGGATGCTGAATTGCAGGTAAAGCTGTTCCAGATAGTTCATGATAAATCAGATGAGCTTACAGGTATCCGCTTTTCTACGACTCCGGATTCTCTGGATCTGAATAATCTGCAATTCTATTTTGAGAATCAAGTTAAAACCATAGAGCTGGGGGTTCAATCCTTTGATGATGACACCTTGACCCGTTGTCAGCGCAATTACACACGACAGGATGTTCTGGATACTTACTCCCTGATCAGAAAATTCCCTTTTCGCATTATTCTTCAGCTGATGCCAGGTTTGCCTGGGTTCACTACGCAGAATTGGCAAAAGACCATAGACGCAACCATCAACCTGCATCCGGAAGGGGTCAGAATCTATCCGGCAATTGTGTTGAAAGGCACCAAGCTGGCGGAAATGTACTTTAACAATGAATATCTTCCCCTGACCTTACCAGAAGCTCTGAGGCTTGTGGCCGCAGCAGTTACTGACCTGGAAAACCAGAATATCCCTGTAATAAAGACCGGACTGCATTCCGATCTGGACAGGAGTGAAATAGTCGCCGGCCCCTTTCATCCAGGCTTCGGTGAACTGGTCAGAATAGAAATAATCAAGCAGAAAATCATTGCCAATTTCAGGGCAGACCGGACTTTAGTTTTTTCTCCCCTGATTATTTCCTATTTCAGGGGATATGAACAAAAAATGATTCAGGAATTGAAGATGGCCCTGGGACTAAGAAAAATACCTGTTAAACTGGATCCGGATATGGAACCGGAAGAAATTGCTTTTCTGGATATAGATCCAGATTATAATTGGTAGCCGATGATTTATTTAACTGCTATCCTGGTAATCGTATTAATATGGTGGTTTTATTTACGAACTAAGCCGGAAATTACCGGAATTCGCCGGATTCTATTGATATTTTTACGGTCAACCTACCTCATTCTGCTCTTAATTCTCCTGTTAAATCCAATTCTCTATTTCAGCAAACAACTGTCTATAAAACCAGAGATCATTATTCTCAGTGACAACTCACTAAGTATGGATCAGACGAATGGGCAACAGGACAAGAAATCCTTGTTTAAGTTATTTAATCAGAAGATTCAGGATAGACTTAAAAGCAGCAGGTACAGGATTTCAGAATATAATTTTGCTGCCGGGTTGGAGGGAAATCCGGAACTTACTGATCTTACCTTAACTCTGGAGCAACTGACTGAAGTTCATGATCTGACCGATGTTAAAAGCCTGTTTCTCCTTTCTGACGGTTGGTTTAAGGACGAAGATATCAGAATAATTGATCAGCTGAACCTGCCCATCAATACTATTGAAGTTGACTTCCCAAGCGAGGATGCCGATCTGCAGGTTACATCACTCAAGGTCAATCGACAGGCCTATCTGGAGGAATTGACTCCGATTATTGTGGAAGTGAATGCTCTGGATTATCAGGGAGAAGCCCTGCTTAGTATCTACAGCAGGGATAAGCAGCTTGCTTCCAGAAAAGTTGATTTCTCTACAGAGAACCTGCAACAGATTGTATTCGATCTGGAATTTACCGAGCCCGGGCTCACCCCGCTGCAAGCCCGACTGGAAGCCCTGGACCACGATGAAACTTACTCTTCGAACAATTCCCTTTCCGATGCTGTCCAGGTTTTACAAAGTCGTTCTGTTATCGCCATTATTTCCGACCAGCCAAGCTGGGATGCCAAATTCATGATAGATGCTTTACGCCCGCATCAACGCTGGGAAACGCGCTTTCTGTTGAAAACAGACAGGTTGTACCAGGGAGAGATGGTCATCCAATGGCAGGAGCTGCTTCCTCATCTGGCAGTGATCATCCTGATCAATAACAAAAATCTCCGGCTGGATCCTGAAGATACTGGTTTCATAAGGAATTTCCTGCAGCAGGGAGGAGGCCTGATCTTTATGGGAAGGTTTCATCCCGATCTGGCAGATATCCTGCCCGTAATGCCAAGCGGGATAACTGATAGTTTTCAGGGACTTTTATCTCTCACAGAGGACAGCCAGCAATATGATACTTTTCAGCTGATCAGCCAGCAAGAGCTAAAAAATATACCGCCTGTCAGTTACTATTACATCAATCCGAAACTTCAAGCCAGAATCCTGGCAACCATCGATAATGAAGAGCAAAGTCCCGCCCTGCTCTTTGACTACTCCGGGGAAGGCAGAATTCTCTATTGCAGCTTTCATGATCTCTGGAAATGGCAACTGCGCTCATCTGATTCCGTTTTTAATGAGCTGATAAGCGGACTTTGCCAATGGATTGGACAGCAGTCTACAGACAGGTTCTTTGTTAATCTTCAACGTAACGAATTTTCAGCCGGAGAGATGATCGATTTTCAGGTGCAGGCTTTCAATGAGCTACTTGCTCCAGCTCGTAATTTAACTGTAAAAATGACCCTTCAAAGCGTTACCGGAGAAATCACAAATGAGAGTTACTTAACCGAAACCTTGAAGGGATATGAATTAAGATTCCGTATTGATATACCGGGTGAATATTTTTATTCGGTAGAAACTGAAACATTCCAGCAGGAGACAAAAGGCAGTTTTCTGGTTGTTCCGGCAGACTGGGAAAACAGGAATCTGGGAATAAATAAACCTTTACTGGCCTATATATCAGAAAGAACCGGGGGTAATATGTTTAACCCGGATGAGCTTGATGAATTCCGGCCTGAAATCATTCCTGAACGAAAACTCAGCCAGAAATATGAAATCCCCCTGTATCGGAAATGGTACCTGATAACTCTTTTCCTGGTTGCTTTCAGCCTGGAACTTTATTTAAGGAAGAGATGGGGGCTGCTTTGAACTATCCCAGCGGTTTGCCGGCTACACCAAAATTTTCCCTTGGAACCTCATCGATCCGAACATAAACAGTAGAAAGGGGTTTGCCGGTTATTTCGACTACAACCCTGCTGAGTCTGTCGATTAGATTTTCTTTCTGTTCCCGTGTCAGGGAACCGGCATTTTCCAGAGTTACAATCGGCATTTTCTTTCTCCTCTTTTCCTTTAAAATTTTACAAAGGCAGATAATTCACATCCCAGGCCACGGGCATATCTGAAAAAGCCATGATAAGAGGTTACCCCGGTTGTAAGCCCGAAATGATGAGTATCCAGTCCGGTTTTGAACTGAAAGTAATAACTCTCGCTTTTTCCGATCGCAGCCTGCAGGGATAATATATTATATAAGGTTGTGTTTATTCCCAAGGCTAAACCCCGTGGATAATCAAAAGCACAATTCCTGTACATGGCAAATAGGTTAAAATCCCTGAATAATCTGTGCTCAAAACCCAGGAGCAGGGAAGGATGTAAGCTAATTCTCCTTCTACTCTGACGCAGAGAATCGTTTTCGCTGGATTCATTCAGAGGATCGTAATCATCATTATGAAAGAAGAGCAGAGAATCTACATATATCCCGTCGTATTCACCTGCAGCCAGATTACGGAAATTGAGGCCGGCAAAGATATCATCCAGCGAGAAGTCGATCTGACCTGCAGGCAGTTGCCAACGCAGTCCCCAACCCAGACCGGCTGTCAAAACCGATCTACTGTCTTCATCACTGTAATAAACAAGAGAGTGATATGAGTAGAACAGACTATCGGTCATGGAACCGAATTTCTGACTGCTTTCGGCCAGTTCGGCCAGGTAAAGGGGAGTATAAAAATTCAATTTAACACCCACTGTCAGTGGCAAAGTCAGGAAATCATCCAGCCAGGTCACTGAGCCCAGATAATCTGCCAGTATCAATGGCCGGTTGTATCCATAAGATATGGAACTTTTCAGAAAGGAATAGGCGATACTGCCTTCGGCAGCATTAAGATCATAGACTTCATCTACTTCATTCCCATAGAAGACCAGCTTAAGGTATTCCTTATCGAAAGCTTTGGTTTCTGCGAAATTATGACTGGCGAAAGTGAAATGAAAATTTCTGTAACCTATACTGAGAAAAGTCATTCCGAAATTACTTTTCAATCTGAAATCGTCCGCTGTCAGGGTTTTCTTATCATCTTCGGTCATCATGTAACCGTTTTGATATCTTTCCTTATCGAAGATCCTGAGATCATCCAGCTGTAAAAGGTTATTATCGAGATCCAGGTTGAAATTGAAACCAGGTATAAATATTTCCCAGTATGTCCTCTGGGCAATACTTGCCGGATTTTCGGAGAAATTATCCAGGGCAGGACAGAGAGTTATCCAGAAACTTATTATCAGCATCAGACAAAAAAATTTAAACATCGAATTCTCCCTTCTAATCATTATCTTCAAGCAGATCCTGGTTTATCAGAATCTCCAGGGAAATTTCTCCGATCAGTCCGATCCCGCCTGCCAGAGGATGCTGTCCTGCACTGAACAACCTGAATCTACTGGCAGTGTAAACTGAATCAGCCAGA
>JAFGEH010000141.1 GCA_016931665.1 Candidatus Cloacimonadota bacterium
AAGGCCAGGGATGGCAGATTGAAAATAGCTGAACAGGTAGAGCTGACAGTGGCCAGGATAGAACGATTGGAGGAAGAATATCGTCAGGTGGCAGCACTGACGGATTTTCAACCAGTAACGATCAGTAAACCCGAGACAACCCGCAGCCCGGAGAAGGTCTTCAGTCGTATCAGATTGGATGACTGGGAGATTCTGATCGGCAGGAATCAGGAAGAGAACGATTATCTGATCACCCGGATGGCGAAGCCCTGGGACTGGTGGTTCCATACCAGGATATTCCGGGGCAGCCACCTGGTCCTGAGGAATCTGAAAAAGAAAGAACCGCCTGTTCAATTGATCGAGATCTGCTGCCGTCTGGCTGCTTATTTCAGTAAAGCCAGAAAATCGAGTCAGATCCCGGTTGATTACACTCAGAAAAGATATTTACGTAAACCACGGCATAGTGCACCGGGACAGGTGGTTTACAGTCAGCATAAAACCACCTATGCCGATCCTCTGGCTTTTCGGTCGGCCCGGGAACAGCTGATAAAAGCTGGATTTACAGTCCATGAATGATAATCTGGAAAAACTCCGGACTCCTCTGTACAATTGCCGGATCTGTCCCCGGAATTGCGGAGTGGACCGGGGGGTTGAGAAGGGTTATTGCCGCAGCGGCCTAAAGCTTAAGATCAACAGCTGGTTCCGGCACACAGGGGAAGAGCCGGTGATCAGCGGAAGCCGGGGCAGCGGAACGATATTCTTCAGTAACTGCAACCTGCACTGCTGCTTCTGCCAGAATTACCGCATCAGCCAGCTGGGCTGGGGCAGGGAATACGCCGTTTCAGAACTGGTTGACATCATGCTGGCTCTGCAGGCGGAAGGTGTGCATAACATCAATCTGGTCACACCCACTCATTTCAGTCTGCAGATAGCGGAAGCTCTCAGTCAGGCTAAATCCTCCGGACTGCAAATTCCGGTTATCTGGAATTCCAATGCTTACGAAAAAGTGGAAACTTTAAGGTTGCTGAAAGGTCTGGTGGATATTTATCTGCCGGATTTCAAATACGGGGATGCCAGCCAGGGCCTGACTCTTTCCAATGCCCTGGATTATCCGGATATTGCCCGGAAAGCCATTCGTGAGATGCATGACCAGGTGGGTTTCCTGAAAATAATTGATGAAGATACTGCTGTCCAGGGTTTGCTGATTCGCCTGCTGCTGTTACCAGACAACCGGAACAGTATCGAACATATCCTGGAATGGATAGCCCTGGAACTGGGGACATCCACCTGTATCAGTCTGATGTCCCAGTACTACCCGGCCTACAAGGCTGCTGAAACTAAAGGCATGAACCGCTCAATCACTTCTGAAGAATTTGAATATGCCCGTAACCTGGCGGAGAAATGGGGCTTCAGGAACGGCTTTTTCCAGGAGATATATCCAACTCCCGAATGGACCCCGGATTTCAGGGAGTAGAGTACAAAATCGAGAAACAGGGAACGAAGAATAATCATTCCTGTTTTCCAAACTCCAGCCTGGATAACTATTATGTAATCTCACTTTTTCCCTTCTTACCTTCTCCGCTTTATCTTCTGCTTTTGAAACCATTAAATTTTCTTGCAAAAAAAACACCGGGCTGCGAAGAGGTATAACTGACGGGTAAAAAGAAGATACTGCTGCATCCGTCAGGCTAATCGTAAGGAGATAGACACATGAAAAACAGCGCTATCGTACTGCTCAGCGGGGGAATGGACAGCCTGGTGACAGCAGGAATTGCAGCCAATGAAATGGATGAACTGAACTTCCTGCATGTTAATTACGGCCAGAAAACAGAAGTACGGGAATTGCGGTCTTTCCGCCGTCTGGTGGAATATTTCCACCCCCAGCGTCAATTAGTAACGGATATTTCCTATTTGAAGGAGATCGGCGGTTCCAGTCTTACTGATCCCGCAATGGAAGTGGAGGATTATCAGGAGAGAAGCGGGATACCTGCTACCTATGTACCCTTCCGCAACGGTCATTTAGTGGCTATTGCCGTGAGCTGGGCGGAAGTGATCGAGGCACAGAACATTTATCTGGGTGCAGTGGAAGAAGACAGCTCTGGGTATCCGGACTGCCGTGAAAGTTTCTACCAGGCCATGGAAAATGCCATTGCCCTGGGTTCCAAAACCGGATCAAACCTGAAAATTATTACACCGATCATTCATAAAAGCAAAGAGGAGATCATCCGGCTGGGCCTGCAGCTCGACCTGCCGTTTCAATTCAGCTGGAGCTGTTACAAGAACAACGATATCGCCTGTGGTGTCTGCGACAGTTGCGTTCTCAGAATCAGGGCTTTCCGGAAGGCTGGTGTGAAAGATCCTCTCCCTTATGCGATCGATATCGACTGGAATTCATAAAGGAGTAATAATGCGCTCAACAATGATTTTATTGACTGTTCTATTCCTGGGAAGCATGAACCCCTTACAACTTTATGGTGAAGCAGGATTGTACAGCCCTGAATATCAGGTACGGGAAATTCCCCTTTATGGACCTGCTTCCCTGCCTCAGGCCGAATTTTCCGGCTTATCCTGGTACAATGATCACCTTATTCTGCTGCCTCAATATCCGGATTATCAGACCAGGGATGGTAACGGCGTCCTTTTTGCCATATCCCGTCAGGATCTGCTGGAAGTAGTATCCAACTATAAGGAAAGCAGCGTGGAGATTCTGGAAATCAATATCCAGATGAGTTATTTCAGGGTAAATATTCCGGGTTTCGAAGGTTTTGAAGCCATTGGTTTCTATGGTAATGATGTCTTTCTGACCATCGAAGCCGAACCGGATAAGGCCACCGGCTATCTGGTCAAAGGCCGGATAAGCCC
>JAFGEH010000012.1 GCA_016931665.1 Candidatus Cloacimonadota bacterium
CATAATGAGAAGGGGGAACTGATTTACGTTCTCCCTTTTTTATTATAAAAATATCCGAGTGGCTGTTATCCGGCATCCGCTTTTAACATCTCCAGCACTTTCTCACTGATTCTGGCAGATTTTTCGGCTGAATCACTTTCCACATAAACTCTCAGGATGGGCTCTGTTCCGGATTTTCTGATATGTATCCAGTATTTATCGCCGATGATCTTCAGTCCGTCCGTGCTGTCCAGGCGCTGTCCTTCATAGATCTTTCCGGCTCTGGCCATGATCTTATCCAGGTTCGCCTTTGCTACTTCCAATTTCTCTTTTTGAAGATAGTAAGCGGGAATTTCTGCGACCAGATCCGAGACGGGGAGTTTTCTTTCAGCCAGGTAATTGAGGATAATCGCCAGGCCGGCCGGGGCATCTCGGGTATAATGTACCGGGGGACAGATTATGCCGCCGTTGCCTTCACCTCCGATCGGGCTGTTGATCTCAAGCATCCGTCTTCCCACATTGATTTCTCCGATGGGGGTCTTCTGAACCCTGACGCCGAATTCCCGGGCAATATCATCGGAAGCCATGGATGAAGAGAGATTTGTAACAATATCTCCCCTAACACGGCTCAATACGAACTTTTCAGCCAGCAACAGGGAATATTCCTCGCCGATGGCTTTACCCTGTTCCGATACGATTGCCAGCCTGTCCACATCCGGATCCGTAGCAAAACCGATATCGGCCCTGTTCCGGAGCACAGCCTGCTCGAGTTGTTTCAGGTTTTCTGCCAGGGGCTCGGGATTATGGGCAAAAATGCCGGAAGGTTCACTGTTGAGTTCGAAAACATCACAACCCAGTTCGCGCAGCAGCAGGGGAGAGATGGTGCCTCCGGCGCCATTGACTGAGTCAATTACTACTTTGAATTTTGCCTTTCTGATCAGTTCCACATCCAGGTAGGGAATGTTCAGGATCCTGCTGATATGCCTGGCAACAGCCTTATTGTCTGTCTGCAAACTGCCCATATTCTGCCAGTTGGAATACTGGACTGATGCCTGCCAGGTTGAGAAAAACTGCCCAGCTTTCTCCGGATAGAGGAACATTCCGTTGTTATCAACGAATTTCAGGGCATTCCAGGGTGCCGGATTATGGGAGGCAGTTATGCTGATACCTCCGCTTGCCTTCAGATCTTCAACAGCCAGCAGAACGGTGGGAGTTGACACTATACCCAGATCGATCACTTCACACCCAACGCTGATTAATCCCGCCGCCACCGCATGAAACATGGCAGGACCGCTGGTGCGGGAATCACGGCCCACTACTATTTTTCCCCGGTTCTGGAAAATACCGAACCGGGCAGCCAATTCCACTATCAGCTCCGGAGTCAGGTTCTCTCCGAAAATTCCTCTTACTCCGGAAACAGATTTCATCAATTCACTCATTCAATTCTCCCAGATCTATTTCAACATATTCTGTCTCAACTGCATATTTCTGCTCTTTTATCCAGGGCAGATCCCTGATAATGGAACGATATGCCTCCAGCTGGTCTTCCGCATAGGTCTCGCCGGTTTTATAGTCAACGATTAAAATGCTTTTTTTATCCTCATTCACCAGCAGGCGGTCTATCCTTTTTTCCCTGCCTGCCTTATCGAAAATAACATATTCGTTAAAAACTCTGTTCCAGAGAGTCCGATTAAACAGGTCGCTCCTTCTGCCCAGGAAATCATGTATTCTGTTGATGAGCAGTTCAAGTTTCCTCCCGCTGAGAGAAGTGCCAAAACGTTCCCGGGTTTTAAGATAAGCCCCGGATCTCTGTTCAGGAGTATCATAGACTATATGCATCAGATAAAAATGAGTTACATCCCCCAGCAGGATTGCCTGTTTGTTCAAATAATAGGTAAGCAGATTATATCCTGATAAAGGTTGTTCCCAGGGAATTATCTTATTCCAGTCCAGAAATCCCAGATATCCCTCAGGCAGTTTAGAGGAAGGTTTTACCACATCGCTTGAGGTTTTTTCCTTCTCCGTGGCAGGCGAGCCCAGCTGATAAGAAATGATGTTACCATCCTGTAGGGATTCCTCTGGACCCAATTGGCTGCAGATAAGAGAAAACAGAACGGGCACGGACTGGGTTTTATAAGATCCGATTTTTTTCAGGAGGTCATCAAATCCTTTTTTCAAGCTGTAGTATCCGAAAATAAACAAATTCCGCTTGGCTCTGGTAACTGCCACATAGAGATTGTTCAGCTCTTCGATCACATTTCTGGCGGTTTCTTCCTGAGTTATGGGCAGGCAGGAGCCATACCTTAAAACCGCATCGTAGTTGTAGGACAGGATCAGGTTTTCTATCCGGCTGAAATCGTCATCATATTCATAGAGGAAATTTAACCCGTGATTCTGAGAAGGAGTTCTCGGGCAGGCATCGTAGAGGAGGAAAACCGTCTCGAACTGCAATCCTTTTGCCTTATGAATAGTCATCAGCTTCAGGAAGGAACTTTCTTCCAGGCCCTGCTGCAGGAATTCGCTGCTGCCCTCCAGGTGCAGGCAATATTGCAGAAATCCCATCAGATTGGGAGTTAGTTCGTTGGGGTTTCTGAGAAAATCTGCACAGATCTGAAAGAAATGATCCAGATTTCTGGCATCGGCTTCAGTATTAAAGACGAGGTGCAGGTTCAGTGATTCTATCAGGTCCTTGATCAGGAACAGCAGATCTTTTTCCCGTTCATTGTACAGACGGGAGATAATCCTGAATATTCCTGAAGATGACAACTGGTTGAGAAAGCTGGTGAGATGGCCGGTTTCCCGCCAGAGATTGATGATCTGCTTGAGTTGGGGAGCTGGCATCAGCACGGCATCACAGCGCAGGAATTTCAGTAATTCCAGCAGATCACCGGCAGCCAGGAAGGTCAGCAGATGGAGAATTGGCTTAACAGCACGGTGCTGAAATATGGAACTGGCACTCTCCAGCACATAAGGAATACCGGCAGCGGATAGATATGATCCCAGCAGTTCCAGGTCTCTGTTTTTTCTGGCCAGAATTACCGAAGCAGCCGGATCGATTCTGCCGCTGTCCAGCAGAGGCTTGAGCTGATGCTGGATGAAGTTCTCATAGAATTCTTCCCTGGTCTGCTCTTCTTCCTGCAGATTGATCAACCGGAATCCAATTGCTCCCTGTGTTTCTTTGCTGGCGGCAGTAACCGGTGTAAATGGCCATTCTATATCCATTCCCGCGAGATGATTCTGCCAACGGGCATCACCGAAAAGGGCATTGATGAAACCGGAAAGCTGAGGGGTGTTGCGGTAACAGGTTCCAAGCACCTCTCCGGCATCTTCCGTGGACAATAAACGAGGAGCCAGAAGAAGTAGATCCCGTTCACCGCCCCGCCAGCCGTAGATCGACTGCTTTTCATCACCGACCAGAACGACTCCGCCATATTCTTTAATGCCTTCTCCACTAATTACCTCGGAGATTATGGGATAGAGAATGGACCATTGCAGGACGCTGGTATCCTGAAATTCGTCGATCAGGATATAGCGGATCCTGTAGGCCAGGAATTCATAAATTATATTCAGAATATTTCCGGCTGCCAGCAGGGAATCTTCTCCCTGAAAAAGGTACCGGTAAGTATAATAGGCAATATCTTCGTAGGTAAAAATCCTCTGTCTGAATTTGATCTCGTCATATTTCCTGTAGAGAAGGTCGGCGATCTTGAGCAGCTGATGGTGCTCCTCTTTGACCAGGGTAAAAAGCAGGTAATCTGCCAGGAAACCTTCCGCTTCCTCCAGAGCATGCTGCATTTCGTTTTTCAGATCTTCATCAGCGTTGCGGTTCAATAATTTATTGCCGTTCCAGAAATTGGACATTCCCAGTAACTTGTTGAAATTTTGCCTGAGGAATCCTTCCCGGGCTATTATCTTACCGATGCCAGCCGCGAATTCCCCGGTTGGTAACCTGTCCAGAAGGATCTCATCACGCATCAGCTCATAAAAATCCTTCTTCAACAACTTAGGCCATTCCGGGACGATAGTATCAGGATCGAATCTGGTGGAGAGGTGATCCTGAAGATTCGTTAAAACCTTCCTCATAATTTCAAGATACTGCAGCCGGGCTGTATCAGCCAGCTCCCGGGTGTCTTTAAGGGCAGAGAATCCGCTGTTTCTGCCTGTCTCCAGCAGCCAGCGCTGCTGCAGCAGATCAAGGATCAGCCTTTCATAATTCTTCAGGTTGCGGTTGCGGGAAAAACCCATGACCATGTTCAGGATATCCAGATGTTGAGTCTGCAGCAGGGCATCGAACAATTCTGGCAGATATTCCCGGTTGATATCCGGGCTGATTTTATAGCCGGTGAGATTGTGATGAGGAGCTATCAGATTATTGAAAATACGATTGATAAAGGCATCAATAGTGCTGATCCTGATCCTGCTTTTATCGATCAGCATGGATCGGCGGATCTCTTCCAGTAACCGGAATGTTCCTGAATCAAATTTCAGATCCGGATCGATATTTTGCAGATTTTCCCTGATCTTAATACCCGCTTCAGATTGCCTGATCAACTCGTCCAGATGTTCTATTATTCTGCTTCTGATCTCTGCCGTAGCCTTCCGGGTAAAGGTGATAACCAGGATTTCATCGAAACTTACAGCTCCTTCACCCCGGATCAGGAGGCGCAGGAATTCCAGGGAAAGCCTGTAAGTCTTTCCCGTGCCGGCGCTGGCTTTAATTATCTTTCTGGCCGGTAGCATTCTTCCTCAGTATTTTATTGCTGTAATCTTCCCAGCGTTCAATCTCTGCCAGGTCACTGTATCCCCTTTTCTCTGGGAGTGTTATCCCCCTGTTGATCAATTCGGTTAATCTCAGTACCAGGTCGTTCCGGAAATCCATCAGCCGGTTGGCTTGGTCAGTCTTTTTGCTCAGGTGCTCATTAAGTTTCTGTTCCTCGATATAATAGATAAAGCTGGTCAATGCTTCAGGACCCGGTTCGGGATGGTTGAGAGTGTACAGTAATTCATAGAATGCCAGCTGGAGGTTATGGGCGGTATTGACACGTCCGGTTTTATGATCAATGATAATTGTACCTTCGGAAGATTGGAGCAACAGGTCGAAACGGCCACTTAATCTAAGCTCATAGGTTTTCCCGGTATCGCTGGTCAGGGGGAGAAAAGTTACCTCGCTGGTTTCAGTTCTGATTTCCAGAGGAATCCCGGATAACCCGAGTTGATGATGCATTTGATAGAATAATGATTTTATCCCGGTTTTCAAAACGGGAAGAAAGATTTCCCGGAAATAAAGCTCCGAGTAGTTGTGAGGTGATTTATATAATAACTGGGGATCAGACCATATTTCTCTGACGGCCGCTTCGATTTCCTGATCTCGGTTGTGGAGGAAATTTATCTGAATTGTGCCGGTTCTGCTGCTTTTACATATCCTGTCCCAGACTTTCCGCAGGATCTCATGTGCCAGAATCCCCACCAGTTTTTCCGAGAAATCAAAGCTGGTGATCAACTCGCAGGGTTGCAGGTGACAGATGCTGTTGAGATAATAGCGCCAGAGATCTTCCCGGACCTCCCGGCAACCGTAGCCGGTAACAGAGAGAATACCATTCTTATCATCTATCCCGGGATCAAAGGGCATTGAATAGAAGGAGGGATCGGACAATAACTGCTGATCGGGAACAGGCAGTGAGTTCTCCTTTTGCCAGAAATATCCGTAAACAGGTGCATATTCATAATTCGGTACCGGGATAATGAAGTTATCCGGGATCAGGCCATGAAGCACCAATTCTTCCAGGAATGAACTCACTTCGGTATCTTCTGCTTCGTTGTGATAGGTATAGAGAGCAACATCCCGGCTGGTGGCTATTAAACGGAAGAAGTAATATTTCTCCCGCAGCTTGAAATCTTCAAAGGTCATCAATCCAAGTTGTTTCCTCTGTGATTCAGTCAGGAGAAAGGGTGAACGGGGAGCGGGCGGGATCACTCCTTCTGTCACATTAATAATCGCCACGCTGTCAAGTTGGAGATTCCTCAATTCGTGCAGATGTTTGAATCTGTAAGGGGCATTATCAGCAGTGTTGTATCTGATCTCTTTGGTCTGGAGATAATCCAGGAAGAGCCGGTGCAGAGCTGAACTGATCCTGATATGTTCAGGCTGTTTACCCGGTTGGGTGATCTGAGCTGCCGGGTCATCCAGAATGCCGCTTTGTTCCAGACTGGCAAAATCCGCCAGTGCCTGATAATAAACCTGGATCAGATCTGTTCTGGAGGTCAGCACTGGTGGAGAAATCCGGTAAAAAAGTTCTTCATTGCCCCAGAAACTGACCAGATCAATAACCTGGTTTATCCGCAGCAGTGCAGCCAGAAGTGAATAGATCTTTCCCAGCAGTTCCTTTACCGGGGGCTCCATCTGCCAGAACTGGAGAAACCCGCCATCAAGATCGATGTACAGGTAATCTTCCTGGCGGATTTTCTGCAGGAAATTCTGCAGCTTTTCCCATATTTCATCCGGGCAGGTTTCCCGGTCGAACAGGTAACGGAATTCCCGGGAACTGACAGCCTGCAGGCAGATTTCCCAGGGCAGCAGCAGCTTACCTGTTCTTTCTTCTTTAATGATGCGCGAGATCAGGGTAAAACAGGTCTTCACTACACTGAATAAAGAAATATTCCCCAGGCTGAGCCGGTTGTTGAACTCGAAATAGTGGGGGGAAAGCAGATTGGCATAAAATTGAGATTCAGGATTGAAATCCACGATGAATTCCGGCCTGTAAAATTCGAGATTCTGCAGAAGATGCACGATCATACTGAATTGATCCTCCGCCCGGAACATCCTGATCCTCTGATTACGGTTTTCCCTGATATGAAGTGCTGAAAAATCAGCTTTTACTTTCAGATTATCCTTGTCCAGGCACTCTTCCGGCAGTTGCAGGTACAGCAGGACATCCTGA
>JAFGEH010000142.1 GCA_016931665.1 Candidatus Cloacimonadota bacterium
GCAATTAGAAAAAATAAACAGAGCAGGATTCTTGATTTCATTGATTATTTCCGTTTTTCATATTTATGAGCATATCGCTGTAAGATGATGACAGCAAGTCTTCCGGCTGAATTCCCAGTAACTGAAGATATTTATGGCATTGACTGCGAAGTTTTTCTTCAGCTATCAGACCCGTATCGTCTATTACCTCGATCTCAACAAATTCTCCCAGGCCTTCCACCTCATCCAGATGAAACTTGCTGTTTTCCAGGAAGAAGATCATCCTTTTTTTATTAACTGACACCAGTACGTCCAGCGCTCGGGTCATGATTTCTTGCAGATTATGGCCCGGGGAAGGATTATGGAAACTTACCAAAGATTTTTTGGGATTGTTAGAGTTGTCACGGTCGTAAAATATCAGGCTATTTTCAATATTTCCTGAACGGAGCTTGAGTCTTCCATGGGCACATTGAAAATATATGTCCTGCTGCTGGTCCAGACCGGCATAATCGGCCCCCAGCTCCAGCAATCTGGATTTCATTGCTTCCCGGTCGTGGCATCTGGCTTTGATTTCAATGTTGATCTGCATGATATTTTCTCCGGGTCGAAATATTGGCCTGCCCAAAAGGGTGACAAGTTATTTTCTAAAAACAAAAAGCAGTCATCATTAGGGATGCCTGCTTGTCATTAAAAACGTATTACAGAAGTTTGTAGGAAACGCCCAGAGCCAGAGTTTCCTTGATCTGAACTTCCTTTAAACTCTTACCCTCTCTATCCAGCTTGGTTTCATCATAGATCATGGTCACATTCAGGTTCAGGCTGATAAGCTGGGTCAATTTGGCACTGATGATGTTCTCCCAGGTAAGGCGGGGCGTTTTCCAGTCATCTTCATATTCTGTGCCTTCCACGGCATCCGATTCCGAGTAATAAATGGCTTTATAAACATTCAGTTTACTGTTGAAGGTTATATTATCGGCAGCCAGAAGTGACTTATAATCTACCACTAATTCCACGCCGCCATCATTGGTGTTGTCAATAGCGTCATGGCTGTTCAGATACTGTTTGAAAGCAGCACCCAGGCGGGTTGAAAGCTCTTTCTTCTCATCTTTGATGAAAACCCGGGCAATACCCAAACCTTCCGTTAAAGTGTTGGGATTGAATATCTTGGTATCTCCGGGAATACTTTCATCCAGGAACTGGCTTTGCCAACGGCCACTCAGGTAAGGATCTACAAATACTCCCAGGGTGAAGCGCAGGATAGATTCCAGATCGAACAGATCCGTAGATTTGTCAGGTTTAGCCCAGTTTTTGTCGCCTTCTTCATTCACATACTGATTATGAGTCTGCCCGAAGGCCAGTTTGAGAGTGTTCTTGTTATGCAGCTTGGCAGAAAGTTGTTTCTCAGCCAGTAAATTAAAATTGGCCGCCCAGGAAAGAGAACTCTTCTCGTCACCACTCCAGTTGTCGCTGTAGGAATTCTGATTCATGGAAAGAGAAACATCAGCCTCTACAGTCCATTCCTCCGCCTGTAGCAGGGATAAAAATGAAAATACCAGGATACTCATTAACGCTTTTCTTATCATGATTTCCTCCTTTAAATTTCAAACAAAAATTATTCGTTACAATTTTCAGTCAAAAGAATTAATTACAAGGCTTCAATCCGCTTGATATATTCATCCACATTGAATTTCCTGCGGCAACCCTGATAATTCATGTACCGGATTTTCCCGAAGACTGGCCTTTCCGGCCAGGGCCGGTCATGCACTCCGGCAATCGACCACATGATGCCGGTATATCCGTTGGGATCACGCCCATCCAGTTGATACCTGTTATTGAGATAAACGGCTGTCTCAATTGCCTCCTCAGGAGAAAGTGTCCACTCCAGTATTTTCTTAGCCCAGTACATCCGGAGATACCCGCCTAGCCGTCCCCGTATTGTCATCTCTTTCTGGGCAGCATTCCATAGTCTGTCATGGGTCCGGCGTTCTTCCAGTTGATCCGGTAAATAATTAAATTCTCGCCGATCCCGGAGATGCTCTGCCAGGGTCTTTCTGGCCCATGCCGGAGCTCCTGACAGTTTATCATAATCAGGATTATAGAAGCAGAAATTGTCTGACAATTCTCTTCTCACGATCAGTTCTTCCAGAAAAATATCCTTTATCGTCTGATCAAGTGGTGATTTTACCATTTCCAGAGCTACTCTCTGAGCGGATATCTGGCCAAAATGAAGATAGGGGGAAAGCCCTGAACGAACATCCTGATTGGGATCATTGCTGGCTTCAGAATATTTACGCAGTCTGGAAAGGATAAAATCTGCCAGCTGTTTCCTGCCTGCCTTGCTTCCAGAGGTAAGGGAAAAAGGAACTGAAGAATTGGTGAATTGCATCTTCGACGCAGGAACAGACCCCACCTTATCGAATTGATCATCATTATAGGGATGAAGCCGGAGAGGAGGAAATTCGCCGAGAAATTCTGTCAGTTTCAGTTTGATTTTTGGCCGGAAAGTTCTGGCCGCAAATTCCTGTTTGTCGGAAGCCAGCCAGCAGGGGACGATATTATGAGCATCTACTTCATGCACGGAAACATCTGTAGTCTTCAGAATAGTATTCTTCCAGGATATTTTCTCATGCAGGGGATCGAAATCCGTTACCAGTAAAGCCGGTTTGATTATATTCAGGAAATTCGTCAGTTCTACATCCGGCCTTCCTTCAATCAGAAAGAACGGAATCCGGTATTGTCTGAGATTATCAGCAGTCCCCAGCAGCCCCTGCCGCAGAAAATGGAAATGGGTCGGTTGTGCTTCCAGAAATTCGGGAACAAGCAGAAAACAGACAGCCAGAGGTAAACGACGGGCAATGGCCTGTTCCTGGGCATACAGCAATGCCCAGTTATCTTCAGCCCTCTGATCACGGGACATCCAGTAGATCACTGGCCCTTTGCCTGTTTTGCCTTCCCTCAGGATTCTTACTCTCATTCCGATCATATCTTCCAACTCCCGGATATCAGCCACAAAGAAATATGATGATATCTAAAAATCGCCAGGAATCATGCAGGCAGAACCTTTCTTCCATCATTTTTCAATTATTACCTGATGCAGAGAATTGCAGGTTTGGCAGAATGACAAGAAAAAACCCGAAATTATATTTGACAGCGGCAAAGATCAGGAAAAATATGTTAGTGAATGTTTACAAACATGAGGAGGCGTTGGTGGAGAAATTGAGTGAAAGGCAGCAGCAGATTGTCAATACAGCGATCAGGATCATTGCCGGCCAGGGGATCCAGCATCTTACCACCAAAAATCTGGCGGGAGCAATCGGTATCTCGGAAGCAGCCTTATATCGTCATTTCAGCAGTAAACATGAAATCCTGCTGGCTGTACTGGATGCTTTCCGGGA
>JAFGEH010000013.1 GCA_016931665.1 Candidatus Cloacimonadota bacterium
ACCCGGGAAAATTCCGGTTTGACCTTGCCCAGAAAAATATCTTTGAACTGATTCATACCGGCATTGGTAAAAAGCAGAGTGGGATCATGAAGAGGGATTACCGGAGCAGAAGGAAGGGCTTTATGCTGCCTGTTTTCGAAGAATTCGATAAACTGTTTTCTGATCTCATGGCTACTGATCATTTCAATCCCCTGTTTCCATCATCTTAACCAGTTACATAGAAAAACTTTATATGATTCGAGTTAGAAATTGTCAATCCGGATTATGTGTAAAGGAAAAAGACTTCTTTACTGATGCGTCCTGAATTAGTATACAAAATATTTATAAATTAGGCGCATTTAAGATCTCATATGGAGTTATTTAATAACTGGTGAATATGCTCCTCCAATAAAACCTGAATTCCTGGATTTATTGCTGCTCAATAGGATTACCGTGCAGCTTAGTCACTTTAAAATTGATAATTACAATGCAATAACTTTTTTAAAGTTTAACTATTCCCGGATGAGACTCCGGAAACCTCTAATTCACTTTATCCGGGAATCAGGTATATTGCAGCCTGTAAAGATCAAAGTATAAACCCTTCCTGGCCAGGAGTTCCTGATGGGTACCTTCTTCCCTGATTTCACCCTTGTGAATCACAATGATCCGATCGACTCGCTGAATAGTGGAAAGGCGGTGGGCAATTATGATCGAGGTGCGTTTCTCCATCACCTTGTGCAGGGCATCCTGGATCAGTATCTCGGTTTCCGTATCTATATTGGAAGTAGCCTCGTCCAGCACGAAAATTGCAGGATCATAAGCCAGTACCCTGGCAAAAGCGATCAACTGCCGCTGCCCCACGGAGAGGGTGGCTCCCCTTTCCATAACTGGTTCTTCATATTTACCCGGCAGGGACTCAATAAACTCATGAACATTTACGTAACGGGCTACTTCTTCCAGGGTCTTCTGAGATATCTGCTGATTATGAAGTACAATATTATCACGAATTGTCCCCGTAAAAAGAAAGACATCCTGCTGGACAATGCCGATATTACTCCGCAGTTCTTCCAGGCAGTAATCTCTGATATCCTGCTTATCGATGAGGATATTGCCCTGCTGGAATGGATAGAGCCCGGAAATAAGGCTGATTATAGAAGTCTTACCAGATCCGGTATGCCCTACCAAGGCAACCTTCTCTCCTGGTTTTATTCGAAAGGAAATATTCTTCAGGACATCGCCGTTGTTCTCACCATAACGCATCGAGACGTTCTGGAATTCTATCTCACCCCGGAATCTGATCCCGCATTTTTTTTCTCTGTAATTATCTTCCTCGGGTTTATCCATGAGATCGAATATCCTTTCGGCACCCGACATAGCAGCCTGCAGAATATTGAATTTCTCGCTCAACTGGTCTATCGGTTCGAAGAAGCGATCGATATAACTAACAAAAGCCATGAAAATACCCAGGGAAATCGCATTCTGCATAACTCGTCCCAGACCATACCAGACGATGATGGCAACCGCCACCCTTCTCATGGAATGGATAACCGGGCGGAAAGAGGCGTAGATCCTCATCTGGCGCAGGGAAGCCTGGTAATATTCTTCGTTTATGGCACTGAATTCGTCCCGCTTCCTGCGATATTGATTGAATAACTGAATTATCTTGGCTCCGGCAATATCTTCTGAAAGAGTGGCATTGATGGCAGCGATCTTCTTCCTTACTACGCGATAAGCCACTCGGATCTTGTTCTTGAAGACAATGAGCAGAACAGCCAGAAAAGGTAGGACGGTAAACGTTGCCAGTGCCAGTTTCCAATCCAGAATCAGCATCATCACCAGTATCCCCAGCATTACAATCAGGTCCTGGATCAGATTGATCAATCCTGAACTCAGCATCTCATCCAGGGTGCGCACATCGTTGGTCACCCTGGTTACCAGGCGGCCGATGGGATTATGATCGAAAAAAGAAAGCGACATCTTCTGCAGATGAGCAAAAAGGTCTCGGCGCAGATCGTACATGGCATGCTGCGCTGAATAATTGATAGTATATATTTGAAAATAGGTAAAGACGAATTGAGCCAGAATGATGCCCAGAAAGAGAAGGCCGTAGATTTTCAGTTGTCGGAAATCTTTCATCCTCAGGGATTTCATCTCTTCCGCGGATAAGGCCCCCTCTGCCTGCAGCCTGTTCAGTTCGGCAGCCGGAACAGCCATGATCCCGGACGAAAGCCGTTTACTTTCAGAAGCAGTAAGTTTATCCAGATTCCCACTGGAAGCATCAATCAGGACAACTCTATGAAAGAATCGCCCCTCAGTTTGCAATTTTTCGAGTTCTTCCCGGGCCAGGAAACTGGATTTTCTTTCCGGAAAGAGCAGGAAAAAGTATCCATTCCACTCATAAGGCAGGAACTTTATCCGGGGGTAATTCCGGATGAATTCATCTCTCTCCTCCGGAAAAGAAAATTCCACCAGGTTGCGGTTGGCTGCAATAACATTATCAACCGCCTGTTTGGAAACATAGGGTAGGGCCAGCTGGGTTGCCGCCACCAGCATCAGCAGGATAAAAGAAATTACCACCATTGTGAGATAAGGTTTAAGATAGGAAATTAATCGCTTGAAGAGTTCCTTATCGTAGATCCTGCTTTTAATATCATCTTCGGTTCCTATCATCTGCTGTCGCATTGCTTGGTATATTTCCTTAACGACTCAATTTTTCTTCTATCTTCTGCTTCTCATACAGATCGTAATAAATGCCCTGCTGGAGGACGAGTTCCTGATGATTTCCGGTCTCGGCGATCCTGCCGTCCTGCAACACTATTATCTTATCGGCATGCTGCACCGATGAAATCCTATGGGCAATGATAATAGTGGTCTTGTCTCTTCTCAGTTTTATCAATAAGTCGAGTATCTTTTTTTCTGTTTTGGTATCCACTGCGGACAAGGCATCATCCAGAATCAGAATATTAGGATTAGTGAGCAGAGCACGGGCAATGGCCAACCGTTGCTTCTGGCCTCCCGAAAGGGTAACCCCCCGTTCTCCAATTACGGTATCGAAACCCTTTTCAAATTCCACAATATCATCATACACTTGGGCATAATGGGCTACTTCTTCCACAAAAAGACGATCCGCTCCGGGCAAACCGAGGCTGATATTATTGGCAACAGTATCAGAAAAGAGGAATATTTCCTGAGGCACAGTAACGATATCCCGTCTCAGGATAGTCAGCGGTATCTGGTATAACTCATTATTGTCAATATAAATGCTGTTTCGGGGAGGGTTATAGATTCTGGTAAGCAAGTCGATCAGAGTAGTTTTACCGCAGCCGGTACGGCCGACAATCGCCAGGGTCATCCCTACACTCAGAGAAAAGGAAATATTATCAAAGATCAATGGTGATTCCGTCTGATAGGCAAAACTCAGGTTCTGAACCCTGATACTTCCCTGCAGCGACTGTACTCCCGGATCCGGATTATCATCAACAATCTCCGGCTGTACCAGAAAAATCGAGTTCATCCTCTGCAGGGAAACTTTACCCCGCTGGTAGAGATTTACAAACCAGCCAATGGCTATCATGGGCCAGACGAACATGCCCAGATAGGAGAAAAATGCCACGAATTCTCCCATGGAAATCTCCCCCAGCAGGGTAGCCTGGCCTCCGAAAACCAGTACTATACCCATACTCAAGGATATGATCAGAAACATGGAAGGATGGAACATCCCGAATATCTTCACCAGCGAAATGTTCTGTCTGGCATAATCTCTGGCAGAACGGGAGATTTTATCCAGCTCATTTTTTTCCTGAACAAAAGCTTTCACGACTCGAATACCGGAAATACTCTCCTGTACCTGTCCGGACATAACAGCGAAAGAGGTTTGAACTTCCCGGAACAGCCGATGTATCTGCCGGCCGAATCCGATAATTACCAGGGTTAACAAAGGCATGGGTATCACCGCCAGCAGGGTCAGGCGAAGATTAATGTTAATCATGAAGAAAAGAGAAGCAATGGAAAATACCACAATATCCACGATAATGACCATACCAAATCCGATCAGCATGCGAACAGCATTGAGATCGTTGGTGGCATAGGCCATCAGATCTCCGGTTTGGGTTCGATTAAAGAAATTGCGGGATAGTAGCAATAGATGGTCGTAATACATTTGGCGGACATCCCGTTCTACCAACCAGGCGTTTCCCATCAGCAACAGGCGCCAGATGAATCTGATCAGGGCAATACCGATAGCGATCAGAAAGATAAGCAAAGAATATTTGAGTAATCCTGACTGGGTGAATCCGGGCAGGTCAATTCTGTCCACCGCCTGCTGCATGATTCTGGGCACTATCAGTTGCAGGATATCAACAACTATTATCAGAAAAAGTCCCAGACTGATGGCGAGCCAGTTCTTCTTCAGGATCGGCAAGACCTTTTCGAACGTCTTCATTTCCGGTTAAATCGCCTTATGCAGAATAAACACAAAGGTAGATCCCTGTGGTTTATTATCCATAACAAAAACAGAGCCGTCAAAGCTTTCCATAGCTTTCTTAACTATGTAGAGCCCCATGCCGCTATGCTTACTGCTGCCTGTAGTAAAACCTTCATCGAAGATATAATTTCGGATCTCGGCGGGTATACCCCTCCCGAAGTCATGAATTTTTATTTCGCAGATATTATCTGAAGCCTTCAACTCGATATCGATCTTAGGGGTCTGGCCGTGTTCGATGGCGTTCCTGATCACATTGTCAAAAACCGAACTTAGAGATTCATCAGCCATAACCCGGCAGTTTCCCTTAATTTCAATTTCAATGTCTTTGTATTTATCTTTGAACTGTTCCAGTATTTCTCTAACCTGGAAAACCCGGAGATCAGAATGTTCTGACATGAAATTCTCAAATTTCTTCATCTGCTCGATCAGGCTGACACTTTTCTCTATTCGCCCGGATATCTCCTGCAGAATGCTGTCATCCCGATTTCTGGAATAGAGAGAAATTCCGCTTTTCAGGGTTGCCAGATCATTAGTCAGATCATGACGTAATATCCGGTTGATCTGTTTGAGATGATCACTATGGGCATAACTTTCTTTCTCAGCTTTCTTTCTTTCCTCGATTTCATGATTAAGTTTACTGTTGATATCCGTAAGCACCTGATTATGTTCGCGCAATTCCTGCTGTTTCTCCCGGCGTATCAGATATCTATTGTAGAGGATTGCCACTATTATCAGTAGTAATATGGTTAAAGAAAGTATAAAATTGATAACTATTTTCTGCCTTTTCAACTCCAGTTTCTGGATTTTATCAATAGCTTCGTTTTCTGATGTGAGTTTATCTATTTCCGCTTTGATCTGGAGATGGGTAATTTCCCGGTTGCTGGCTATGGTTGCCAGTTCTTTCTCGATACTCATATATTTCTGGTAACAGGATAATGCCTCCCGGTAGTTTTTTAGTCCGGTATAAAGCTGAGCCAGATAATCGTAATTATTCTTAAGTAATTCCCTGGCTGATATCGAATTGAATTTGAGCAGATAATTTTCAGCTTCTATAAAATAGACCAGGGCGGAATCTGGTTTGTTCCACGAGAGGTAAAGATAACCAATATTAACCAGTGAACTACCCATTAACGGATGGATATCATTAATCCTTCTGTAATCCAGGGCCATTTGATTGAAGACCAGGGAGGTTTCATAATCACCTATTTGCAGATAATTCCAGCCCAGATCATTGTAAGCCAGAGAGATATACCAGGGATCTTCTGCCTGCATGGCAAGAATCAGGGCTTCTCTGTCGTTCCGGATCGCTTCTGCAAAATTTCCCAAATTCATATTAATCTTGCCGATCTGAATCAGGATCATACTGATATCAGAAGGGACTGCCAGGTTCTTGAATTTTTCCAGAGCCTGATTGGAATAATCCAGGGACAGGTCGTTTTTCTCCAGTTGCCGGTAAGTATCGCCGAGCAGGGAAAGGATCTCGGCAGTGAGTTTCTCCTCATGCTGATCCCGGGATAGAGAGAGTGCTTGAAAATAATAATCTGCCGCCTTTTCAAAATCGGAAAGCGCGGCATACAACTGACCGAATTGCATCAGAACGCTGATTACGGAAACCGGGTCACTCTGAATACGGGCAGCTTCATAAGCCTGCATGTGGAAACGATATGCTTCTACAAAATTCCCCAGTCTCATGTGACCGTTAGCCAGTGCCAGCAGAGCTTCCATTTCA
>JAFGEH010000143.1 GCA_016931665.1 Candidatus Cloacimonadota bacterium
AGGCCGGGCAGACGACGACCTGGACCTCTCCCAGATCTAAAGACTGCAAATCCTGTTTCAGGGTTGAGAGGAATCCGAGTGTGGCCTCGAGATCCTTGTTCATTTTCCAGTTACCGGCAATGATTTTCTGTCTCATGGCTGCCTTATTTTTCCGACTTAATGCTTTCGATAAAACCCTGGGCGCTTTTTCCGTATTTGGAGTCGTTAACCAGTTTTTCAAAATCGTTTTGAGCAAGGTCATTCTGACCTAATTCGTAATTATTGAGAGCCCGGTAGTAGATGGCATCTTTGCTGGCAGGCTTTATCTTGAGTAATTCATTTACTTTCTGCAGGGATTTTTCGAAATTCCTCATATCATAATATCTAGTAACCAGAAGAAGAACGATTTTATCATCAGCCTGCAGAGCATTGGCTTTTTCGAAGTATTCGACAGCTTTTACGGGATTATCAAGATCGTCGTACAAAGTAGCCAGGTTCTTATAAGTTGCTATGAGCTTGCTGTTGTCCGGGTTGGTATTGATATAATCTTCATAGGCTTTGATAGCTTGTTGATTATTCCCCAGATTTTTATGCAGGGTGGCTATGTTCTGCAGAATTTTGGAATCCTGTTTCTGATCAAAGGCTTTCTGGTACCAGATAAGGGCATTAGCAGCATCTTGTTTGTAATTTTCATAATAGGAAGCAGTCAGTTTTTTTGCCGGCAGTGAGTTATTTGACTTATCAAAGCTGATGAGAACAGTAATAGCATCATCCGGTTTATCGAGATATTTGGCCAGCAGGATAGCTTTATTCTTGGTGAGGTCGTAATCATCAGGATCTCTGGCTATTCTTTGATCGATGATGCGAACAGCGTTATCAAATTCCCTGGCATTCAAATATGATTGGTAGGCGTTATAGAGCCAGCTGGATACTTTCTCTTCATCCAGGGGGATGCCGTCCGCCTTGACAGCTTCCTGAAGCTGGGCCAGAGCCTGTTCGAATTTACCGGCAGCTTCGATATATTTTCCCTCTCCAAAGAGGGATTCACCTTCAACAGCAGTTTCATTGGCTATTCTTTCCAGTGGTTTTTCAGCGAAAAGAGTCCAGCCTAAGATCACGAGGAAGGTTAATATCCCTATTCTTTTCAACATATAGACCTCCGTTTTTTGATCATTTTATTTTTTTTTTACATCGGTTTCGTGTCAATCATTCTATATTACAACTTAAGAAAAAAGGTCATCCTGTCAAGCCCGTGGGTGATATAAGCGGTGTTCTTTAAGGATGAAGCTGGTATCAATGTTGGTATAGATCTGAGTGGTATTGATACTGACGTGCCCCAGTAGCATCTGAACCACTCTGAGGTTAGCGCCGGCTTCCAGCAAATGGGTGGCAAAAGAATGACGGATAGTATGGGGTGAAATCTTCTTGCTGATCCCAGCCTGGAGGGATAGTTTATTGATTATTTTCCAGACTCCCATGCGGCTCATCTTCTCACCTGAGCGGTTCAGGAAGAAGGTTGCGTTCTGTTTTGCCTTCAGGAGCAATGGCCTTCCTGAATGGAAATAAAGATTAATGAAATCCAGGGAATTTTCCGCGATAGGCACAATTCTCTGCTTTCGCCCTTTCCCCATGACCCGGACTGCCTGTTCTGACCAGAGTAGGTCATGAAGTGTCAGGTTTATGGTTTCCGAAATTCTGAGTCCGCTGGCGTACATCAATTCCAGCAAAGCCCGGTTCCGCTGATCGAGAGGAGTGGTAACCGGAATGGACTCCAGCAGTTTGATCATTTCATCAATACTGAGCACATCCGGTAATCGCTGACTTGTCTTGACAGGCGGTATCTGGCTGAAGTTGATTTTAAGGGTATGCTCTTCAGATTTGAGAAAATCGAAGAAGGATTTCAGGGCACTGCGCTTCCGGGCAATAGAAGAATGTACCAGACCAAGAGCCTGCAGGTTTACAAAATAATCCACTACCGATGCAGATTCAATCTCTTCTGCCGGCAGGCCGGCGAACTTGAGAAAATCACTGATGTCGCCTATATATCCGATAAGGCTGTTCTCCGCCAGGCCTTTTTCCACCTGGAGATGATACTGGAAGCCTTTGACCAGAGCCTGATTATGGGGAGTGAGTTCAAGACTCATCTGAATCTTCTTCATCTTCAATAGTCGGTTCAGGATAGACTTTTATTTCCTTATCCGGGTCCAGCCCTGTGGTTGCTGTTTGTTTCCTTTTCTTCCTAAACCAGAAAAAATAATAAATCAGTAGTAAGGGAAGGGCGATGAACCAGAATTTGAGAGCGATTAGGAAGAAGAAGCGAAAAAATTTGAGCAGCAACAGTAAGATCAGGATAAATACGAGATAGCGGAAGAAACGGTCCATCATTTCCTCAGCATGGTCCGGAAAGCAGGGGCAAAAACGGAATGGGGCCAGGTTTTGAGGAATTCTGTGATCAGAACGTACCTTGATTCTTGCTCAGAAGTCAGTTTAACCTGATTTAAGGCGGCATATTGGCTGAGATCTTCGCTACTGTATTCCCGGGAAAAGAGTTCCCAGGCTTTCGCGGAGAGTTCACACCGGGCTGCCCAGTCCGCAGCGATGATCAGGAATTCTTCGTTGCCGGTCTCTTCATGAAGCTGTTCCAGCTGAGCGACAGCTTCCTTACATTTGAGTAACTGGTTCTGTCGGTAAGCAGCAAGGAAAGCGGTTTTATGATTTTCCTGCAAAGATCCGGCAGTTACCGCCAGGTTTAGGGCATCATTAGTATAAGGGCTTTCCGGGAGATTGATCAGCAGTTCACTCAACAGGCTATCGGCCTGGGGATCATTCTGCATCAGAGCGAGCAGGAAAGCATAGAAATAACCCTGTTTGAAAATTTCGGTGCTTTTCTCTTCATTTTTCAGCACTTCAGTCAGGAGGGAACGGGCTTCCTGAAAATTTTCATTCATGGTCTGCAGGTGAACTATCTTGAAATCAATCTCTTGCTTTTCCCTGGCATTATTAGCGAATTCCTTAGCTTCGTTGAGATAATCAATCACGATAGCCAGCGGCTGGCCCCGATACTGAGCCAGAGTGGCTAGTAATTCCCGGCAGTAGCGATTAGCGCGGGTTTTGTATCTATATTTTCTATCCTGAAGAGACTGATCGTTTCTCAATTGCTGCAGAATATTTTCCGCTGTATCAAATTCATTCCGGATCAGATGAATTTCGGCAATTTCAATCAGAGCATCCGCCTTGAGATTGGGTGTTGTTTCTCGCTCCAGATAGTTGTGATAAGCATTCAGGGCATACTCGAAATTTTCCTGAAAGGTTAGTGTCTCAGCAAAATCAAGGGTTTTCTCGGGGGGTAATTTGGTAAATTCGAGCAGGGATTCCTCGTAGTTTCCTATCTCGGCCAGAGCCAGAGCCAGAATTTCCTGAACCTGGGGATCCTGACTGGTTGAGGAGAATTTCCGGAGAACGAGGATCTGATTACTATCTTCCTCCAGCATTATTTTGATCCGGTTGAGAACATAATGGAAATAGGCTTTATTTCTTTCCAGATGTTTCAGGTATTCCGGGATGGCCAGGGCAAAAGATTTCATATTTTCGTAGCCGTTGGCGAGTTCGCGGGTAAAGAGATAATCGTCCTGAGTAACCTGGCGTGCCTGCAGATAAAAAGCGGTGGCCTGCTCATATTGCCGATAACGTTCGAAAGCCGAACCGATAGTCCGGTAGGCATTAACCTGCCCGGGATTAGCTCGCAGGAAGTCCTTCGCCAGGGTTTCTGCCTTCTTCATTTCGGCTTGAGCGAGCAGAATAATAATCATCTGCTGGGTATAATCGAGGGCAGGCAGCACCTGCCTGTTTTCCGCTAGCAATATCTCAGCTTCCGGAAGTTTATTCAGGGTAATATAGTTTGTTACCAGTTTCAGTACAATTTCGGCATCCCCGGGGTAATCCGCCAGCAGGCGCAGATAAACTTCATTGGCTTTATCATACTGCCTTCTCAGGGTTAGTTGGCTGGCCTGTTTCAGATATATCTCTCTTTCATCGAAATCTGCTGCCAGATTTACTGTGAGAACCGTAAGCAGTATGAATCCAATCAATTTGTACATGATCTGTACTTCCTATTTATTAAACGCTTTTTTAATCCATTTCTGTCTGTGTTCAGCGTCATGCAGGGTGATCAGGGAGAAGTACACTGCCCCCCCGATCAGGGCCAGGGAGATACAGATTACAATTATGGCCGGCTGGGCAGATTTCAGGGCAGGATAATAGCTACCCAGGATGATGGTCGAGCCCATAACCAGTCCTAGAACCAGCAAAGCGATCAGGTAATTATTTAATCTTATATAGCCGACATCCTGGCGAAAATGTTCGTCTGGTACAATCTCATCAATTTCTGGCACTTCCTGTTTCCGGCTTAGAATATTCAGCACAATTGCTATCAGGGGTAGTAACAGAACCAGTCCCCAGCCAGCGATCAGGAGGGCGGATGACGGGTAACCTTCATATCCAAAACGGATCAGCTTGATTGTTTCTCTGCCGATGAGAGCTGCGATGATTACCGGAATAACAAATTTTATGAGATAATTCCACAGCCGTCCTACCTTTACTTCGGAGAAGGAATTGGCATATTCACGCAGTTTATTGATCTTGTAGAACCAGCCCAGGACGACACATTCCACCAGGACAATAGCGCTGATTCCGAAGAATTCCAGCCACTTATCAACGATATCCAGCCAGTACAAACCGGCTCCGGTGACAAAGATCAAACCCAGACAGAGTCCGATGAGAGAGGTTGTAATATTCGCCTTTTTATTACTCCAGCCCAATTTATCCCGCAGGGAAGAAGACATGGCTTCGACCAGGGAAAAGGCTGAATCAATAGCCAGGGTCAGCAGCATCAGGAAGAAGAGGATACCGAAGAGCCGTGCCATAGGCAGGTGGCTGATAATAGTGGGATAGGTAACAAAAGCAAGTCCGGGACCGCCTTTAAGGACGTTCTGAACGGCTTGTCCGGTTAAACCGGCATAGTAACCAAGTGAACCGAAAACAGCAAAACCACCTACGAAAGCTGTGGCAGCATCACTCAGGGCAATGATCAGGGCGCTGTTCACAATATCGGCATGTTTAGGCAGGAAGCTGGAGTAGGCAATCATGATTCCGAAACCGATGGACAGGGAATAGAAAACCTGACCATAAGCGGATATCCAGACACTGGCGTCCAATAGTTTCTCGTAATGGGGAGTAATATAATAGAGGATTCCTTCCCCGGAGCCGGGCAGGGTCACACCCCGAATAACGAAGACAATCAGCAGCAGCCAGGGCAGGATAACAGTGAGATAAACGACTTTGGAAACGGTTTTAGCACCGCGCCAGATGGATCTGACGATCAGGATCCAGCCGGCTACGAGGGCGATTATGATCGGTAGGCGAAATCCGCCCAGTTGATAAGGTCCGGCGGTCAGTCCGAGGTATTTATTATAGAAGAAATCTCCCGGATCAGTGCCCCAGGCTTCGGTAAAGGAAAAGATCGAGTAATTCAGGCCCCAGGCCATGACCACGGCATAGTAGGTTACGACCGTGAAAGCCACCAGCACAGCCCACCAGCCGACCCATTCAAATTTTTTCCCGACCTTGCGGAAGGCCAGGGGGGCTGCCAGCTTGAATTTGTGGCCGAGGCCTAATTCCATAATAAGCAATGGGATACCGGCTGTGATCAGGGCAATTACATAGGCAATTAAAAAAGCACCGCCGCCGTTTTCATAACATTTAAAGGGGAAACGCCAGATATTTCCCAAACCAATCGCAGAGCCGATTGCTGCCAGAATGAAAGCTTTCCGGCTTAACCAGTTCTCTCTTTCCGCCATTGATCTCTCCTTTGGGTTTATTCTAAATAATTATTCCAGGTCAATTTGGTAATATCATTCACTGGCTTTCTCATTCAGGAGTTTCAGATACTCTCTGATCAGTTCCTGGTATTCCTGGGGAAATTCCTTATAATCTTCATTCAGAAGGGCTTTTTGCCGCATTTTTTCGAATTTAAGCCTGATATCTTCCGGCATATCCCATTCCTGATCTTCACTGGTTTCGCCCAGCCTTTTCCGGGAAAACTCCCGTTTATGCACTGATTTCTGGGCATCCAGCAGGCGGGAGAGAATGCGTTCCTGAAGATCTACTGTTTCCTGATCGATCTTTCCCCGCTGCAGGTTGCGTGAAATGGTTTCAAGGTCTTCAATAATCCTGTTCAGGGCGGAAGTTTGTTTCTGAGCTTCGGGATCAGTCTGGAGCAGTCTTCTGAGGTTTTCTGCCAGTCGTTCTTCTTCCCTGGCCAGTCTCTGGGCTTCCGCCATCATATCGCGGCTCATGCGACCATCCTGTCCCATCTGCTGCATCTGCTGCAGAATTTCCTGAGTGAGCAGGTTGAGCATCATCTGTTGCTGACCCATCTGCTGCAGAGCCTGCATCAGGCTTTGCAGGGAACCGCTCTGGCTGCCCTGCTGCATTCCGGATTGAGCCTGCATCAGATCGAAGATCATCAGGTTAAAGCCTTTTAGGATATTACTGAGGAAGGTCTTCAATCCGACCGACTGAGCATCGTTGATGTATTGGAACATCTCCCGGTAGGTAGCGATGGTATAGTTGGCATCATAGATGAATTTCGGGCCCAGAGCCAGGACGATCATCGGGACGCTGTACAATTGGCTGAGGGCGATATTGAGTGATTCATAGAGGGCGATCTGTTCGGGCAGGATGCGGTAGGGATCTTTCTGGTAGGAAGCCGAGGATAGTTCATGTTCCCGGGAGAAGATCAGCAGGCGGGAGATGGTTTTAGCAATGATTTCACCCATTTCAGCCATGGCTCCGGAAGCCATCATCTGCTGCAGGGAGGAAAGCTGTTTGGTCATTTTCTGCATTTTGCTGAGGGCGGATTGTTGATTCTGCTGTGCCTGACTCATCTGATTATTCTGCAGGTTTTCCATGCTCTGCTGCAGGTCCTGAGCCAGGTTATCCTGCTGAAGATCCTGCTGTAAATCCTGCAATCCCTGGCGGATCTGGCTTTCATTTTCCTGATTGAGCATTTCCATGGTCTTCTGCAGTTGTTCCTCCAGGGAGGCAAGTTTCTCCGCTATCTTCTGCTGATCGGCAGCCAGCTGTTCGGGAGAGGTATTTGCCTCTTCGGTACGCTTATTGAGTTCCTCCTGAAGTTCCTGCATCTCTTCGGCAATTTCCAGGGCTTTCTGCAGGGCCTGTTCTTTCTTCACCTGTTCCAGAAGCTGAATGGTCTGATCCAGTTTATTGGCAAAATCTTCCATTGAGAATTTAAAATTCTCCATGGCTTTTCGCAGGACGTCGGGATCCATATTTTCCAGGCTCTGCTGCATTTTCTGCATGGTTTCCAGCAGGTCTTCATTGGCTATTTCATCCATCAGTTCCCTGATCTTTTCCATTTTATCCAGGGTTTCACGGGCCAGAGCCTGATTGTTATCGAATTTTTCCAGCAGATTCTGATATTCTTCCGCCACCTGCTGGATGTTCTGATTCAGGTCTTCCTGTTTATTCAGGAATTCTTCCAGCGATTTTTTATCCTGCCAGTCGAACTCATCCTTCTTCATCAATTCACGGCGCTTCTCTTCGAATTCCTCCTGCATTTCCCGGGAGGAATCCAGTGTATTCTGCAGCAGCTCCTGATTGGCTTTCTCTTCTCTTTCTATTTCCTGATAGATCTCCTCAATGGAGGGAAATCTGGCCAGGTATTTCCGGCTGAGGGAGATCTGGCTTTCTGGAGAATTATCGGAGACTTCCACCCAGTAAGTTACTCTGTCGCCCGGGATCAGGAAGATGTTGTTCAGATCGAAGTTATAATCCAGGTTGAGTATGTTTTTCCTGATTCTCTCTCTAAGCGGGATAGTGGTAGTTTCTCCCGTGTTGATGTAAAATTTCAGATTCAGGTTCTGCAGGCCGAAATCATCGGAAGCAGTGATTTTTAGAGGCAGAAGCATATTCTGATTAAGCAAAGTATCCCGGCCGGGATAAATGATGGAGACTTCCGGTGCCCGGTCAGGCAGAGCTGTAATGGTTCTGGTGATTTTATCCGATTTATTGGCAAGAATATCGGTGAGATTAATATGGTAGTTGAGGCTGTTTTTTATCTGGAACTGGGTCCGGAAAGCAGAACGGCCTTCTCTTTCCAGATTCTGGAACAAGCCGTCGGAAAAGATGATCTGAGCATCCTGAATGGGATTATTGGCAGTCAGCATGAGTATTACTTCAGTGTTGATGATAGCTTTCAGGTTTCCCTGGCTGTTTTTTTCGATTCTGCTCTCCAGGCCGGTATAGGCAGGATAATTGTACACCACATCCAGATTGAGGATGGCAGGTTTCTCGAAGACATCGATCCGGAAAGTATCGGACACAGCAAAGGGAGTAGCGATATAATAATCGAAAGAAAAATCCAGATTGGGAAATACCCGGCTATATCCTGTCATTTTTTCTTCCCGCCAGGTATCCGAAAGGCGGTAAAAAAATGAATGTTCCACTTCAATTTCCGGATTTAGCACCTTGATTTCAACTCTGGAATTTCTGATAACATTCAGGTTGCCGGGTTCCAGTTCGACAGATTCCTTATGCTGAGGTGGCGGTATTTTAACAGCAGTAAGCATTTCCCAGCCTGCCCTGTGATGTCCGGAATCGGCCAGCAGGAAAGCAGCTGCCCCGAGACTGACCAGAAGGAATGGCAGTATTATTCTGCGCAGAGGTGAAAAATCCCAGGAGGGTTTCTGACCGGCCGCCGTTGCATCGGCCCGACGAAAGATCAGTTCCAGAATTCTTTGATCGTTGTTATCACTGCTGTGCTGAAGTTCGAGGGCATTCTGGAAGGTATCACTCGAGTCCTGGTTACGCATGTCCAGGTATCTGGCAGCATGATTCTTTGTGATCCAGCTGGCACAGATATGATAGACGGAATAAGCTGCCAGGGCTGAAATTAGTATTTTCAGGGACCAGCCCAGGTTATAGAATAATTTCAGATGATTATTGCCGGGAATAAAAATCAGCAGATAGATTACCAGGCTGAGCAGGGCAATGGTAAGAAAGACAGACAGATCAGTAAGAATCCTTATGGAATTAAGGCGGAACTGCTGATTGATGATCAATTTCTCAAATTTTCTCATGTATATCCCAGGCAGAATTAACGCTTGTATTTATCTTCCCATTCCAATTGGGGTTTTTCATAAGTAAGGTTCCAGAGGTACTTCTGGATTTTTTCGCGCAGGCTATCATCGATCTCCCGGCGGACGGGGAATATTCCGGCATCCAGGACTCGCTGAAGGAAGAAAATGGTAGCATTAATTGTATTCTTCAAGCCCCGGTTGGAAACATAGCGTGGTAAATCCCGGCTGGTATGGATAAAGAAGTTTGCCTGTCCTCCCCGCCGCGAGATACTCACCGAAGGGATTTCATAGACGGCAAAGGGCATGCCATCACTGCTGTAGATATCCAGAGAGCTCTGGAAGGCAATCCCTTTTTCCCGGACCACACCAGTGAAATAGCCCAGCAATTCCTTAGTACCCAGCACGAATGCCGTATCAAAACCTACTGGATCCCCGGAAACGTCGACATTAACAATCAAGGCTGCTCTTTTTTTCAATTCCTCCCGGTGTTTTTCCGCATAGGCCTGACTGCCCAGCAGTCCCAGTTCCTCACCGGAGAAGAAGATGATTCTGAGGTCACGGCCGGGTTTATGCCGGGAAAAATATTCTGCCACTTTCAGCAGGGTTACAGTTCCGCCGGCATTATCCGAAGAACCGGGACTGTGTGCCACACTGTCGTAATGAGCCGTAACCAGGATCAGGTTATCATCTGTTCCTTTTCCGGGAATATCCACAACGATATTCAAAGCTTCAGCCTCCTGAACCTTCTGTTTAATGCTGATACTGACGTTCTCTCCCTGGTAAGCTAAGAGTTTTTCACCCAGTTTATGATCGATGGTAACGGATGGGACATAGCCTTCCCGGAAGGATTTCTGCCGATGCGAAAGGCTGGAAATTTCCCGGCCGGGTCCGCCAATATTGATATAAGCAGCCACACCGGCTTCTTTCAGGATGGGAGCAAGGCGACGGCTGAATCCGCAGGACATGACAATTTTTCCCTGATAGGCTCCCCGGTTCAACTCCAGGATTTCCGGATTATCCAGATAAACGAACTCTCCCGAAAGCCGGGTATTCCTGTTCAGGCCATAGGGCCGGGCTGGAAATTTTCTGTTATTTATTTCAATAACAGCTTCTCCAGGCTGAAAAGTGGTAAGGGAAAAGACTTCTGTCTGGTAGGGTAACTGCAGATTGTCCAGATGGGCTGTGATTACTTCGACTGCCTTTTTCTCACCGGTGGTACCCGCCAGTCTTTCAAAACCAAGCTGTCTGATAATGCCTTTTGGATTGAGCATCGACACTCCTTCTTTAACTAATAACAACAGGTCGTGTATGTGGTACTGCTGTTATTTGTCAAAGAGTTTATTGGATTTAACGTAGTTCCGGGTAAGGTTTATTCAGGCATTATAAAATATTCTTTCCCTGATGAATATTATTGGCGAGTAAATACAGCTGCAGCCGATTCAGCCATTCGGGTTTGCTGCCGCTGTAATTTCCCAGTGCGATCTGGCTGCGGCGGATGTTGGATGTGAACAGGCGGGTGATGACAATATCGGAGCGCAGGAGAGGCAAGATGTCACCCAGTATCTCTATATACTGGTCAATATCCAGAATATTCAGGTTACTGTTCCTGACCATTTTCGCTAAAGGGGTATTTTTATAGGCGACCAGATTATGGAATTTGACTTGAGAGATGCAGGGATTGCCGGAAACATATCTGATGGTATCCTTGATATCTTCCCGGCTTTCACCTGGGATGCCTATTATCAGGTGAACCCCAGTTTCCAGGTCATTCTCTCCGCAGCGGCGGATAGCTTCATCTGCCTGAGCAAAGTCATGGCCGCGATTGAGAAACTGCAGGCTGGCATTATGAATAGTCTGTAATCCGATTTCCACAGTAACGGGAACGGGAAGTGATTTCAGAAGATCAATAACCGGTTGTTCGATATAATCCGGCCGGGTGGAGACGATGAGGCCAAGTATCTCCGGATGAGCCAGCGCAGCCTGATATTGTTCCCGGAGAAAATCCAGGGAACCGGCCGTGGAGGTCTCATCCTGGAAGTAAGCTATCAGTCCTACATCCCCGCAGGTATCGAGGATACGGGGAATTGCTTCCTCAAGCTGCTGAGCCACGGTCAATCCCCGGGTCTGATACTCACCCGTGAAGGTTTCCTGATGGCAGAAGATACAGCCCCCGTGCTGTATACGATGGGGACAGGGTATGCCTGTGCTGAGGCCGACCCGGAATATTTTACGTTGGTATTTCCGCTTCAGATAATCGGAATAGGTTCTGATTAATGAATTAAGTCCATCTTTCATGTTCAATGCTCAAATCCAGGGTTAGTAATATGTCAATCATTTGTTATACTGTTTTTTTAAAAATTCATTTGAACAAAATATCTTTACAAGCAATGCTTGATAGTTTAGGTAAGTTTTCTTGTTATTGTAAACCAGGAGGATAAAATGAATAGAATAATATTTTTCCTGATCCTTTTTCTTTTTCTATCCTTAACTCTCTACTGTGATGAGGTCACTCAGCAGGAAAGATATGAGGTAGAAATCACCAGTTTTGCTGAAATATCTGCTATCCGGGAGGCCGGAGGCCGGGTGGGCGATATCATAATCAGATATAACGACCGGGAAATCGGATCTTTGAGAACCCTGCTGGAAGTTAAGCAGGGCAAGGATACTCCGGAAGTTGAAGTGGTTCTGCTCCGGGGGAATGAACAGGTAATTCTGACAATACCAGGGGGTGATCTGGGGGCGTATTTAAGAGAGTATGCACCCGATCATGAGTTCAGCGATGATGCAGTAATAATTCCGGACATTGGCCCGGTGAGCTGGGATCGGGGTCTTCGGGTTTCCTATCTCGG
>JAFGEH010000144.1 GCA_016931665.1 Candidatus Cloacimonadota bacterium
CTGGTATCGGAAGAATTCGAGAAAACTCCCAAACGCAGCATCAAAAGATTCATTTATAATATTTAGCGAATCTCCGATGTCCTACAGACTGCTTGCCCTGGGCTTGCTGGTAGTTATTGTTACTCTGCTGGGTATTACTTATCTGCAGCGCCCTCTGGCACAGGCTTCCTCAGCTTCCGATCTGGATCCCTGGCTGGAACCTGTTCAGGAAGAAACAGGTATAGCCGACCCTTTTCAGATGAAAATCGGGAGGCAGGAATTAACCATCCGGCCTCTAGCTGCTTATCAGGTAACAGCCAGGATATTGAGTAAACACGAGTACAGCAGCGGCTGGGAAGGCAAGCTGGCCCCTTTTGATCTGGCTTTAGGCTGGGGCACCCTATCCGAGCAGGATATCGGTAAAAGAGTAAAATTCAGCCAATGGGACAGGTTCTATTTCTTTAAGATCAAACCTGGTTATGCTTACAGTGAGGATTATGTTTACACTCACTCCTCCAATCACCACCTGATCCCTGCCACTTCCAACCTGAAGCGTGCTCTGCGGATCCTGAGGCGGGGTGATCTGATCAAACTGGAGGGTTACCTGGTTAATGTCAGCGGCCGCTACGGAAAGCAATCTGTCCGTTGGAACAGCAGCCTGACCAGAATGGACCGGGGTAACGGAGCCTGTGAGTTGCTGTATGTAACCTCCCTCACAGTTGGCGGGAAGATCTTTAATTGAAGGCCTGCATGTTTACAAGAAAGCAATACGGTTATCTGGAAGGCGTTATCTCCATAGCAGGTAATATCCTGCTGTTCGCCGGAAAATACTGGGTCGGAGTGCAGGTGATGTCCATCGGCATCATTGCTGATGCCTGGCATACTCTTTCCGATTCCTTTTCCTCCTTGATCCTTTTGTTCGGTTTCAAAGTAGCCGGCAAGCCCCCCGATGAAAAACATCCCTACGGGCACGGCCGGGCTGAAATAATAGCATCCCTGATCATCGGTACCATTTTAGCGGTAGTGGCCTTCAACTTCCTTGTCGAATCCTGCCAGCGCTTTGCTGATCGGCAATCTGCCACTTTCACCAGTATAGCCTATCTTGTTACTATTGTTTCTATTATTACCAAAGAAATAATGGCTCAATTTGCCTTCTGGACAGCCCGTCGGACGGATTCTGACCTCCTGCGTGCTGATGGCTGGCATCACCGCAGCGATGCCATTTCCTCGCTGGTGGTGCTTTCCGGTATTATTCTGGGCCGCTGGTTCTGGTGGGCGGACAGCTTGTTGGGTTTCATCATGTCACTTCTCCTGTTTCGTATAACCTACATCATCATGAGTGGCGCTGTCAGCTCGTTGCTGGGAGAGAAACCTTCCGATAATCTGATAACAGCCATCAACACTTTGATTCAGGATAAACTGGGAACAAACCTGGAAATACATCACCTGCATTTTCACAGTTATGGCGATCATAAGGAGCTCTCATTTCATATACGCCTGGATGCTGATATGAAACTGCAGGAGGCCCATCTCATTGCTGACAGCATTGAAAATCTGATCCTGCAGGAGATGAATATTCATACTACTATCCACATCGATCCGGAAAAGGAGCCAGATTGACTTTGTATTCCATAAATCCTTATACCATGGAAAACAATGCTACCTATGAAGAGCATTCCGATGAGGAAATTTCTGAAATTATCGAAAAAGTGCAGGCATCATTTCAGCAGTGGAAACGGAGAAGTTTCAATGATAGAGCGGAATATCTGAGAAAAGCTGCTGAAATCCTCGAACAGGAAGCTGCTTCCTGGGGAAATCTGATGACCAGGGAGATGGGTAAAATCCAAAGCGGTGGTGAGGCGGAAGCTCGGAAATGCTCCTTGGTCTGCAACTTCTATGCTGACAAGTCAGCAGAATTCCTAAAGCAGGAAGAGATACCCACTGATGCTGATAGAAGTTACATAACTTACAATCCCCTGGGAGTCATCCTGGCAGTAATGCCCTGGAATTTTCCCTTCTGGCAGGTTTTCCGGTTTGCCGCTCCCGCCCTGATGGCCGGAAATACGGTTCTGCTGAAACATGCCAGCAATGTACCCGGCTGCGCGCTGGCTTTGGAAGAGATCTTCCGCAGGGCCGGCTTCCCCGCCGACGTTTTCCGCACCCTGCTGATCTCCAGCAACCGGGTCGAACAGGTCATACGCCATCCCCTGGTGCAAGCCGTGACCCTGACCGGCAGCACTGCTGCCGGAAAAGCCGTAGCGGCAGCAGCCGGTGCTGAACTGAAGAAAACCGTTCTAGAACTGGGCGGGAGCGATCCCTATATCATTCTGGACGATGCCGACCTGGAAGAGGCTGCCCGGATCTGTTATAACAGCAAAATGATCAATTCCGGCCAGAGCTGCATTGCTGCGAAAAGATTCATACTGACACCCCGAAATGAAGCAGAGTTTATTCAGCGATTCACCACCTTGATGGAAGCAACGGTGATGGGCGATCCGGCCCATCCGGGGACCCAGCTCGGACCCCTGGCACGATCTGAACTGCGGGATGTCCTGCACAAACAGGTTACCAGCAGTATCCGGGCGGGAGCTAATTGCCTGCTGGGAGGTTTTATACCCGATAGAACCGGAGCTTTTTATCCTCCCACTATTCTCACTAACGTAAAACCCGGTACGCCTGCCTATGAAGAAGAATTATTTGGTCCTGTTGCCGTATTTATCACTGCCCGTGACGAAGCAGATGCTATACGTATTGCCAATGATACCAGCTTCGGCCTGGGAGCGGCAATTTTCTCCCGTAACCTGCACCAGGCGGAATTTCTGGCAGCCACTGAGCTGGAAGCCGGTTGCTGTTTCGTGAATTCCTTCGTTAAATCCGATCCCCGCCTGCCCTTTGGAGGAATCAGACAGAGCGGGTACGGACGGGAATTATCAGCCTGCGGTATTCGCGAATTTGTTAATATCAAAACGGTTTATGTTAAATAGACGAATTGCCCTGCAACCTTGTTTTTTCTCTCTCCTGGCCTTTCAGAAAAGAATATGAGAATCTCCCGGGCTATTATCTACGCTGCACTGGCTGTTTTACTGTGGTCTACTGCAGCTTCAGCTTTTAAAATATCTTTACGTTATCTGGATTACCTTTCCCTGCTTTTCTATGCTTCACTCACCTCTGCCGTAACACTTCTTCTGATTCTGGCTGGTAAGGGTAAAATAAAAGAAATCATCAGATATCCTTTAAAATCTTATCTGAGATCATTTTTCATGGGTTTTCTCAACCCCTTTCTCTACTATGTGATTCTCTTCAAGGCCTATACCCTGCTGCCAGCTCAACTGGCTCAACCCCTGAACTTCGTCTGGCCATTGATGATCGTTATCCTCTCCGTACCGCTGCTCAGGCAGAAAATTGGTATGAAAAGCCTGATTGCCATTCTGATCAGCTTTCTGGGTGTAATCGTCATCTCCACCCGGGGCAGAATGATCAGTTTCGAACAGGTAAACCTGAAAGGTGTGATCCTGGCTCTTGCCAGCTCACTGGTCTGGGCGGTTTTCTGGATATTGAATATGAAAGACAAAAGAGGTGAAATCCAGAAATTGAGCCTGAGCTTCTGCTTCGGTACTATTTTAACTCTGGTTTTAATCCTGCTGACGGGAAGACTACAATTCCCTTCTGCTGCCGGTTGGACAGGGGCAGTATATATTGGACTTTTCGAAATGGGTATAACTTTCGTCATCTGGTTGAAAGCCTTACAATCTGCAATTAGCACGGCTCAGGTGAATAATTTCATCTACCTTACCCCCTTCCTCTCCCTGTTTTTCATTAATCTGCTGGTAGGTGAATCCATCCGACTATCCACTATCTCGGGCTTGATCCTGATTGTCTGCGGCATCGTTCTGCAGCAATCTCACCAATTTCTGCGTTTCCGACGGTTGAACAGGAAGACAAATGGATAGAATGAACCAGATTATAAGGCAGGACAGGGATTTCCGGTTTGGCAGCCAACAGCTGCTGTTTCTGGTTCTCTCCATATTCATCGTTGCCATAACCGTATCGGTAGGGGTGAATATCTTCCTGACCCAGTTAAGAACTCAAAGCAGGAATGCCCTGATCCTGGATATTTACTATATCGGTTCCCAGGCTCTGGCCTATTACCGGACTCCTGTAGAACAGGGCGGTGGTGGGCAGATCTGGGAGAAAACCGCTTTGCTGAACTGGCTGAATTTTCCCCTCAGCGCGGATAGCGATGGACTTCTGACCGAGAACGGCAGGATTAATATTGATATCCTCCATCAAGGCCATAAACTGCTTTTTACTGGATACGCCGGTAGAGCTGGTATAAATTCTAGAGCAATTGTTAATGCTCATCTGGCTATGCTGGGCCCGGAAGAGCCTGGCAGGGTTATTGTTCAGGAATAACAATTTTTTTAAGATTAATCTGAGATTCTAATTGACAGCAAAATTTCCAGAAAAAATATTAGACCGACGGTCGGTCTTATAATAAATCAGCAAGGATATAATCTATGGCCAGAATCAGTAAAGAACATGCTGTTCGTAAAATGGAGATCATGGAAACAGCCAAAAAACTTTTTTACACCTGTGGTTATGATACTACTTCAGTTAACCAGATCATTGCAGTCCTGGGCATATCCAAAGGAGCCTTCTATCATTATTTCAAATCCAAGGAAGATTTACTCGACGAAATCATCGGCCAGTTTATCGAGACTGTTATTACCAGAATCAAACCAATTGTGGAGAATCCCCGGCTCGATCCACTCTCCAAATTAAACAAATGGATCTCCGAAGCCAGTGCTCTGAAGGTACAGAATCCGGAATTGATGAAAACGTTCATTGATGTCCTTTATAAGAAAGAAAATATATTGATCCGGGAAAAGTATCGCCTTCAGATGAATAGCCGTGTCGTACCAGAGTTAACCAGACTAATAGAAGAAGGCGTAGAGACTGGCACTTTCCATACGCCTTACCCCCGGGAAACTGCTATCATGATTATTAATATGGGTATCACTTCCAATGACGTTCTTTCTAATACTTTTCAGAACCTGCCTGACCCCGTTAACCTGGACAGATTGATCAAGTGGTACAAACTCTACGAGTTGGCTTTCGCAAGGCTTCTTGGTATTCCCGAGAATTCCATCCGTATCATCAAAGATGAGATTATACAGACTTTTTTCCGGGTGTAAAATGAAGATAAAACTATTAATTGTTGTTCTTTCTCAGATTCTGCTTCTCAACTGCGTTGATCTTAACTGGAGAAATCAGCTCCAGATCTGGGGTTCCTGTCATAAACTCAAAGATGACTCGAAATACAATTATGGATTAAGAGCTTTGCCTGAAGTTGATATAACATTCTGGGAAAATGAAAAAATGACAATTGACCTGCAAGTGATTGCCGATGCTTATTACGAATACTGTCAAATCGGTGACCACAGACATGAAAAAAATGCTGC
>JAFGEH010000145.1 GCA_016931665.1 Candidatus Cloacimonadota bacterium
GGTTCGGTTTATACCCGCCGGGAATTGAAAAAGATTGCCCAGATCTGCCTGAAATACAATCTTCTCATCATAGCAGATGAAATTTATGAGAAATTGATTTATGATGGTCAGAAACATATATCTATCGCGTCCTTGTCTCCTGAAGTGAAAAATATTACAGTTGTTATCAATGGCGTTTCCAAAGCCTATGCCATGACTGGCTGGCGTCTGGGCTATGCTGCCGGTCCCGGAGATATAATCAAACTAGCCAGCCGTATTCAAAGTCATACCACTTCCAATGTGAATTCCATGACCCAGAAAGCTGTCGTGGCTGCTCTCAACCAGGATGAAGGCAGTGTGGAAAGAATGAGAAAAGAATTCGAAAAACGCCGCGATTATCTCTATTCAACCCTGATCAATATTCCTCATATTAAATGCCATAAACCTCAAGGAGCATTCTATGCTTTACCCTATGTCGGATACTATCTGCGCCATAATCTACGACGTGTTCGAAATACTGTGACCTTGTGTGAATACCTGTTGGAAAACTATAATATTGCCCTGGTTCCCGGCTCAGCCTTCGGGATAGAAAATTATGTCAGATTTTCCTATGCCAATAGCATGGATAATATTAAAACAGGACTGGAACGTTTCCGGCAGGGCTTACAATCCTTAATCGGATGATATGATGAAAGATCTGCAGGAAGAGATAAAACGCCGGCGGCAGGCAAGAAGGACTACCAGAACAACTTCCTGGACCAGTCTTATCCTGAGGATATTGCTTCTGGCCTTTGTCCTGATTATGATAAGGTTCTTCGCCAATCCTGATCCATCAAAATTTCGTCGTATCATAGATTCATCTCCTGAAAAGGCAACAGAGGATACAGAGAATCTGGAATATCCCGGCGAATAACTTGATAATGGTGGATTTCTTTTACAATCTGTTCGATTCCCTAAACACCTTATCAGTTTTCCAAATGGAATTAATGCTTTTTAATAATGGCAAAAACGTCATTAGGATAGCTATTTATCAAGGGAAAAACTCCGTTCTGACTATCATAACTCCGATAAACTGGAGGGGGAACATTTATTGCTTTTGTTTTAGTTATGAAGGGTAAGATAATATGATATCATGGCGTATAATAGTTAATGTGGGAATGCCACCTGCCTTGAATATGGCTGTTGATGAAGCTATTTTTATTCGTCTCCGGCAGGGTAAGTCTCAACCGACAATACGTTTTTATAACTGGGAACCAGCCACCGCCTCGTTTGGCTATAATCAGGAAATAAATAAAGAGATATCAATTGATTTTTTACAGTCAAGAAACCTGGGGTACGTTAGAAGACCAACCGGCGGCAGACTGGTATTGCATGATCAGGAGATCACCTATGCAGTTATTGCTCCCGTGAAATTCCAGTTCCAGGGTAACATCACAGCTTCTTATGCCGCAATCAGTCAGGCTCTGGCAGCTGGTTTTGGTTATCTGGGAATCAAAGTCGATTTTGAAAAGGGCAGCCTCAGCCCAGCTCAGCAGAGAGAAAGTTCCAATCCCTGTTTCTCTTCCAGTTCCAGATACGAGCTGAATTATCAACACAGGAAGATAGTTGGCAGCGCTCAGGTTAGAAAGGATGATTACCTGCTGCAGCATGGTTCGATTCTGCTCGATAAGGATCAGAGCGGTATCGCCTGGATAATTCCTGACCTGTCCGCTGAACAGAGGTTGAAACTGGCTCATTACCTTGGCAGGAAAACCGTAGCTGTAAATCATATCCTGGAAAAGACTGTTACCTTCCAGGAAGGAGTGGAAGCTTTTATTCAGGGGTTTCGTTCAGCTTGGAATAATGATCATTTCCATCAGGAAAAGGATTTGGAGGAAGAGGAGAAAATTCTGGCTGGAGAACTTGCTGAAAACAAGTATTCCAGGATGGAATGGAATGCTAAAAAGTAGTGAAATCAGGCAAATAAGGCAGGAAAAAATTAATTGACATGTATTTTCTGAATTATGTTTTTGTTTAATAGTTAATTTCAAGACATAGGGGGAATATTAATGCAAAAGAGAATCTTTCTACTGCTTCTATTTTTGGTTGTGATCTCTTCGGTTTTTGCTCAGACAACCGGAAAACTGGCTGGCAGGGTCAAGGACCAGGATGGTAATCCCGTTGCGTATGCCAATGTCTTTCTTATCGGTACGGAAATCGGATCACAAACCAACGATAAGGGTCAATTTGTTATAATCAATATCCCACCGGGTGAATATGACGTTCAAATATCCCGCGGGGGCTTTCAGTCTCAGCAAATTACCGGAGTCCAGATCAACCTCGATGAAACATCGATCCAGAATGTGGTGCTGACTAAAACTGCCATTGCCATCGAAGGTATCAAAGTTGTCGAGGCTCGCAAGGAATTGATCAGCAAGGCAAAAACAAGTTCCGGCAACATAATCGGTGCCGAAACTATCGAGAACCTGGCCATCGATAATATTCAGGGCATTGTAGCCATTCAGGCAGGTGCGTCCGTGGTGGACGGCGAATTACACGTTCGCGGCGGCAGACCCAATGAGGTTGTCTATTCCATTGATGGGATGTCAGTTTCCGATCCCGTTGATGGTGGTGCTGCCCTGACTATCGACCGCGATGCCATCCTGGATATGAAGGTTATGACCGGTGGATTCTCTGCCGAATTCGGAAATGCCCAGTCCGGAATAGTAAATATCATAACCCGTGATGGGACAGAATATTATTCCGGCAAGTTGGAAATGAATTCTGACCATATCATCCCCGATGTTGAGAATTCGAATTCCGATGTGATTAAACTATCCCTGGGCGGACCTGTTTTAGGTCCTATTGCTCCTGCTCTGAAAAAGAAGTTTACTTTTTTCTTCAATGGCGCAACCAACTGGCACGACTCTAGGTACCGTGAATATTATAACAACAATCCGGCAGTTGAGATTGATAATATTGTCACCAGCTGGAACGATTATATCGGCTATGATCCTTATCTGGACCGGGATGATTTTATCGGATTCGACCTGGGTGATAGAAACTACAATAATTATAACGCCAACCTTAAACTCAAGTATGATATAAATCCTACTACCAATGTTTCATTCGCTATGCGCGGAGATCAGTATGAGAATGAACCTTATGCTCATAACTGGAAGTATGCCCTGGAGCATTATGCTAAAACGGAAGGGCAGCAAAGGCAATATATTGCCACTTACGATCATGTATATAATCCTCAGATGAATCTCAAAGTGAAAGCCAGCCTCTATGAGAAAAGGGTTGAACAAGGCCCTAGAGGCATTTCCAGGGATATGTATTTCGTCAAAGATTCCTTGAATTTTGTCCTCATTGATCCTAACAATATTATTCCCGGTGGATGCAACGGGATTTATTATCTGACCGATGATGGGCTGATTGGCAATTACCAGAACTATAACTGGAGTTACGAAACATCGGAAGGAAATCAGCAGGGCATACCTTTCGTACGTCCGGGGAGTATCTTCGGTTCGTATTTTGATGACGAAAACCAGGAAATCTCCCTTAAATCCGATTTTGAATATCAGATAAATACCATTCACGGGTTTAAAACAGGACTGGAATTGAAGAAGCATTATATTAAAAAGGACAGGTTGTTCAATCCCTGGATTTTGAATGCCAACAGATTCAATACTTACCTTAACTCGGCAGACCCCGTTGTCCAGTACGAGGCTGGTGATACACTGATTATTGATGATGTTGAAATTGTCCTGAATCAACCCATTTCCTTTTATAATTTGAATGACATCTATAATGCTACATTGGCAGCATCGGGTACAACAGATGGTTATGAAGCCAATCCCTGGCAGGGAGCCTTCTACCTTCAGGACAAAATGGAATGGGAAGGTATGATCGTTAACGCCGGTATCAGATTCGATGTCTGGTATCTGGGAGGTGATTATGATATAATTACTCCTAAATATCAGGGTTCTTTTCTGGATTATATAAATCCGGATTCAGAGTTAAACTCGGGCATTTATCTACCAGACGCGGAACCGGGGACTGAACCTTATATTGAATATCATCAGGCTAAGAAGGACTATCAGAGATTGAAAGATCGTTTCAGTACACCGGAAGTAATGATTTCTCCCCGCCTGGGCGTTTCTCATCCTATCTCGGAAAGAGCTGTCCTGCATTTTGCTTATAACTATCAGCGTCAGTTACCTCAAATGCAATATATATTTACCACCGGCAGACCTCAGGATGTGGTTGAGAACCCCAGCTTGAACGTGATTGTCGGTAATCCTGAACTGGAAGCTCAGTCTACAATAACTTACGAAGCCGGGCTGCAATATCAATTGACTGAAGATTATGTGCTGGATATTACAACTTATTATAAGAATATCTACAACTATGTAAGTGTTGGAGAGGATACGCTGATCACCGATCAGAATGTCCGCTGGAACATTTATGAATCAAATGACTATGGCAGTGCCCGTGGTATTGATATAAATCTGCAGAAACTTCTCTCCAATTTCTTCTCAGGATCAGCTTCCTATTCCTTGACCTGGGCCAACGGAAACCATTCGGAAACTGCAACGGATAATGAAGAAAGCCTCAGAGAATTCCCACTCAACTGGGATATCCGTCATAATTTCAATCTCAATTTCACTTTCATTATTAGACAGGATGAAGAGTTTTATATTCCGTTCACCGAAATAAAACTGCCTTTTGATGACTTCGTGGCAAATTTCACTTATAATATTGCATCTGGTGTACCCTATACACCACTCTTGACTAATGATGTGGCCGGAGAAGCAAATTCCCAGAATCAGCCACACACCGAAACAGCGGACCTGACCCTGCGTAAGAATTTCCACTTCGGCGATAGGAATCGTTTCAGTGTTTATATGACCATTGAAAACCTGTTCAATCGGACCAATTATAATTCTGTTTACGCCCGTACTGGTTCACCCTATGACAGCGGTACAAACCTAGACTTTAATAATGATGGCTATGTCGATCCTCAAACAATTGCAGTATATAGCCAATATGACAGAGATCCCAGACTTGTAGCCAGTGGCAGAACGTACAATCTGGGCATGTCCTTCAGCTGGTAAATTTTCGAGAATATAAACTCAGGAGGAACTCTAATATGAGGAGAAGATTCTTTGCAGTAATCCTGTTAATGGCATTATTAAACCTGGCTGTTGTGTCCTTAATCTTTGCCCAGACAGATGTACCGATTGAAAATCCTGAAGAGGTAGTCACTGAAGAAGCAGTGGAAATGCCATTCGAGCAATCACCGGAATCAGGCGGTTTGGAAATGTTTGCCCGTAAGATCGTGGGAAGCGGCCTGGTAGACCTTTTTATCCAGGGGGGCTTCGTTATGTGGCCTATTCTTATCCTGGTTATCTGGGCTCTGGCCACTATCATCTGGAAACTTGTTTCCCTCAGTTATGCCAGAATCAATATAAGCGATTTTCTCGAAAAAGTTACGGATCTTGTTAAAGAAAAGAAATATGATGAAGCAATTAAACTTTGCGAACAGACTCGCGGTCCGGTGGCTGTAATTGTACATATGGGCCTCTTAAAGGTTGATAAAGGCATTGAAGCTGTGGAAAAAGCCATCGAAAATGCCGGTGTCATGGAAATGGCCTTCCTTGAAAAGGGCTTCATCCCGCTTTCCACCACCATCAACCTTGCTCCCATGTTCGGATTCTTCGGTACCATCGTCGGTATGATTAGAGCTTTCCGTGATATAGCTGCAGCCGGAGAAGTGGAACCGACAATTGTCGCTACCGGTATCGAAATCGCCCTGATTACTACAGCTGCCGGTTTAGCGGTTGCCATTCCTGTCCAATTCTTTAATAATATGTTCCTCGGTATGGTTGATAATCTGGTAATGGATATGCAGAGAGGTTCGGAGAAACTTGTCGAGACCCTGGTTGAATATAAATAGGGGGAAGAATGAATTTACACCGGAAAAGAAAAAACCTGGGCGGAATTCCCACGGCATCCATGTCCGATGTCGCTTTTCTGCTCCTGGTGTTTTTCTTATCGACTACTAAGTTCGATATCAAGAAAGGTCTTGGTCTGGTGCTGCCCCCGGCTTCCGAACAGGCCGATAAAAGAGTCCGGCTTAGAGACGAAAATATAACCAAGGTTCTTATTGATAAAGATGGACGCATTCTTCTACGGACTTTCGATAGTGAAGAACTGATTCAGATTACGCAGCTTGAGAGCAAAGTTAAACAGCTTATATCAGGTAATCCGGATATGGTGATATCTCTGCAGACGGATCGTCGGGCTAAATATCAATATATGGTGATGGCATTAGACAGGTTGCAGTCAGCCGGAGCGGAGAAAATTTCGCTCTCAACCAATTAGGAAGGATCTATGGCGAAAATACAGAAAAAGACCAAAGCCGAAACTCTTATCCCCACTGCATCAATGTCTGATATAGCCTTCCTGCTGCTGCTTTTCTTCATGGTATCCACGGTTTTTGTGCGGGAGAAAGGGCTCCGAGTGAATATGCCCCGGGCTGAAATGATCCAGAAAATACCCAGAAACCACTCAGCTACAATATATGTCGATAAAAATGGTATGATCTCCGTCGATGATATGTATATAGATATCCCAGATGTGCAATGGGCCATGCAGAAGAAACTGGCTGATGATTTCAATGTTATAGCCTGTTTCAGAACAGACAAAGACACCAATTACGGCATAATGTCTGATATCCTTTATCAATTGCGACTGGCTAACACTTTGCGTGTTCAGTTTGAAGCTAAATTGAAAAGGTAGGTGATCATGACACATAAATACACAGACTGGAAAGATGTCGCTGACAGTTATTATGAAAAAGCACTGAGCCTGGCGATTCTCATTCTGCTGTTCGCTTTTCTTGTTTCCCCCAAAATCGAGGTTAAACCTTTTGAAAGAGAAATCAAGGTTCAGGAGGCAATCGAACTCCCGCCTGAAATCAAAGAGAAAATCAAACCTCCTGAAGAAACAGTGAAACCTGTAATTGAGATTGTAGTCGAAGATGATTTATCCGAGGATGAAGAAGAAGATATAGAAATTGTTGATACCATAGAAAAAACCACTTTAGATCCTTACCAGGAGATCGTAACCAGACCGGAGTTCGGTAAAACATCCAAATTCGTGGTCTATGAAGATCCACCTGTTCCCATCAGACAGGTAGTTCCTAAATATCCTGAATTTGCCAGAAACAGTGGTATTGAGGGAGAAGTAGTTCTGGAAGTAGAAGTGTTTGAGAATGGAACAGTTGGGGCTATCAATGTGATCAAATCATTGATGTCTGGCCCCGGGGGTCTTGATGAAGCAGCAATTAAGGCTGTTCGACAATGGGAATTTCAACCGGCAAAAAGTGGCGGCAAACCAGTAGCAGTCTGGGTTACATTCCCGGTCGAGTTTACTTTGGATTAATTACGGAGGATATATGAAGTTTCCTAATTTAAAGATAACTGCAACACTGATATTTCTGCTGGGAGCCACTATTATTCTTGCTTTGAGCTATGATGGTTACCAGGATGGAGGAGCAGGAGCTACCAAGAAATTCGACACTTCGGGTGTGCATAATTTCGGCAACATCTGGCTGCGGGTAAGCAATTACGGCTTCTTCGGCTCCGGAGAAACTGAACCCACCTGGCCATCCCTGGAATATCCCGGCGGCAGCGGCATCGATTATCTGTATCTGGGGGGACTCTGGTTCGGTGCCAAGAAGATCCGGCGTGATGAGCTGGGCCGCAAGATGTACTGGCTGCACGATCCGCCGGAAGGCAA
>JAFGEH010000146.1 GCA_016931665.1 Candidatus Cloacimonadota bacterium
GACCTGTACGTCTGCGTACGGATAAAGTACCAAACCGGACGCTGCGGAAGGATTAAAAAATCATAATATATTGCAAGATAATAGATTATAATTTGGAATAGTGTTTGCTGCAGGAAAGATAAATCTCCGGAGGTATATTTGGAATGGGAGCATATCTTATTAAGGGCTGCCTGAAATCTGCGTGGATGAATAAACGGATTAAGGGAAGAAAATATGTTTAAAAATTATCTTAAAATCGCGATCCGTAACCTCTGGCGTCAGAAGACTTATTCAGCCATCAACATCCTGGGCTTTGCTATCGGGCTGTCTGTCTGCCTGGTGATCACTTTCTATGTGGTTGATGATCTGACCTATGACCGGATGCATGATCAACCTGAAAATGTATACCGTCTGCTGACCATAGACAGTTCAGGTTCAGAAGGGGCACTGAGTTATGCCATAACTGCCGGTCCGCTGGTAGCCAATCTGGCTGACAATGTACCTGAGATCATGGCTGCTACCAGAACCACAGTTTTCGGCCTCAATCTGCGGCGGGGGGAACCGGGCAGCGAAGCAGAAAATACCGATCAGGAAATCCTGAACTTTCGATCTCTGGCAGCTGATGCCAGTTTCTTCCAAGTGTTTTCTTTTCCTATCATTGCCGGAAATCGGGAAAATCCCCTGGCCGATCCAGCGGGAGTGTACCTGACCTCAGAAACGGCCAGGACCCTGTATGGCGATGAGAATCCGGTCGGGAAAGTACTGAACACGGTCAATAACAACAATATTGATTTCTATGTAGCTGGTATTCTGGCTGACGTTCCCAGCAATTCCCATCTGCAGTTCGGAGCTATTGTGCCGCTCAGGATTGAGATTAATCCGGTCTGGTGGGATTCCTGGGAAAACCTGGCATTGATAGGCTACTGCCGGGCTCAACCTGGCACAGATCAACAGGAATTGCAAAACAAAATCAGAGCCTATGCCCGGTCTCACGGCTTTGCCGAGGTGTTCGATACACGACTCCAGCCCCTGCTGGATATTCATCTGGGATCGAATCATCTGCGCTATGATTATAACAATAATCGGCCCAACGACCGCCTGCAGGTTCTGACCCTGGGTATCATAGCATTGCTGGTGCTGATAATCGCCTCGATCAACTTCATCAATCTCTCCAGTGCCAGGGCTGCCAAACGAGCCCGGGAAGTGGGGATGCGTAAAGTGATTGGAGGTAATCGGCTTCAGCTTCTCACTCAATTTCTGGGTGAATCGGTTCTGATTACCCTGATCGCCATGTTCCTGGCACTGGTCATCTTCGAATTGGCAATTCCGCAAATGAATACCTTCCTGAACAAGGACCTGAGTTTTAATCTGATGGTCAATTTTCATATCACCCTGTTTATTATTTTGCTGGCTATTCTGATCGGTCTGCTCTCCGGCATCTATCCTGCGCTGATCCTGGCAGGTTTTGAACCTGTGAGCGTTCTCAAAGGCAGGTTTTTCGGCACCAGCAGGGGAATAATTTTAAGGCGCATTCTGGTAATTGGCCAGTTCGCGGTTTCCATTGCTCTGCTCTGTTCGGTTCTCATCATTCTGGATCAATTGCAATTTCTCAATCGGGTCGATCTGGGATACAGCCGTGATGATGTGGTAATATTGAACAGATTTGACGGGCAGACAGTGCAGGTCATGATCGATGAAATAAAGAATCTGCAGGGTGTGGAGCAGGTGGGGTTGAGCAGTAATCTGCCCGGGGGAGGTCTGGTGCGGATTGAAGTACGGCAGGAAGGAATTGATACCGATGCCGGCTCCATGTACGATCGTCTCTTCATTGATGACGGTTTTATAAAGACGTTAGAGATTGAAATGGCTGCCGGCAGAAATTTTAACTTCGAGCTGGCTACCGATTTGGAAGAAGCAGTTATCATCAATGAAACTGCCGTACACCATCTGGGTTGGGCGGATCCTTTGGGAAAGAAGATCTCCATGATCCTGGAAGACGAAACCTTTGATACCCGCATTATTGTCGGAGTGATCAGGGATATCAATTACTCCACAGCCAGGCGCAGAGTGAATCCTATGGTGCTTGTACCAGCCAATCTGAACTTCTTTCCTGTCTTTATCAAGATAAGAAACGATATGGTACCCCCAACCATTGCCGAAATCGAACATGTCTTTCAGCAGCATAATCCGGACGCTCCTTTCTTGCCGATATATCTCGATGAATTCTTCAATTTCCAGTTTGCCGGGGACCGTAATTTCGCCACCAATATGGCGGTATTTTCCGGATTGGCAATCCTGATCGCCTGCCTGGGCCTGCTGGGACTGGCGGCTTTTGCCATCCAGCAGCGTCAGAAAGAGATTGCGGTCCGTAAAGTACTGGGCTCATCGATGCGTTCAATTGTCGTATTGCTTACCCGTGATTTTACCCGCTGGGTACTGGTGGCCAATCTTATTGGCTGGCCTCTGGCTTATTACGGCATGAATCTCTGGCTGCAGAATTTTGTTTACCGCACCAGAATGAATTTTCTAATTTTTCTGGTGGCAGGAATCATCGCTTTCCTGATCGCTTTCCTCACGGTCAGTTTTCAGACCGTTAAAGCCGCGCATACGAAACCGGTGGAAGCCTTGAAATATGAATAGATTATTTTTACCAGGGTAAAGCCCATGTTTAAAAACCTGTTTCTGGTCGCTCTCCGCAATCTGCAGCGGGATAAATTCTATACTCTGCTCAATATCCTGGGATTAACCATCGGAATCGCCTGCAGCTTTCTGATCTTTCTCTATATCCAGTCCGAGCTGTCTTATGACAGGTTCTATCCCGGAGCTGATAATATATACAGGCTCGGCTGTACAAATAATATGGGCGGGAAAATCGACAGTTATTGCAATGCTCCCCGGCCCGTAAGCCCCATGTTCAAACAACTCTATCCGGAAGTTCAGGCCGTAACCAGAGTCTGCGGAATCAACGGACTGTATACTCATTCCGCCAATCTGGTTCATGATCGGAATATCTACAATACGGACCGGATCTTTGCTGTGGATTCCACCTTCTTCCAGGTTTTTCAGGTCGAATTCCTGCAGGGTGATGCCAACCAGGCCTTGCGTCCGGGAGCCTCGATTGTGGTCACTGAAACTCTAGCCAGGAGTATTTTCGGTTCTCAATCAGCTTTCGGTAAAACTCTGATTCTGGATAACCGTTTTCCCCTGACAGTAACGGGTGTACTCAGGGATTTGCCGGGGAGAACCCATTTCCCCTATGATGCCCTCCTGCCCTGGAATAGCGTCTACCGGCAGGGAGAAGAAAATGCCTGGTACGGCTGGCATGTTTACCATTATCTCCGGCTGGCTGAAGGTACCGATTCACAGCTGCTGGAAGCAAAATTTCCTGCCTTCTATGAAGAACGCATGGCTGAAACCTTTGCCCGTCTGAACGGTAGCAGCAGCCTGTTCCTGCAGCCTCTCACATCTATCAGGTTGTATTCCGACCTGACCTGGGAAATGTATCCCAACGGTGATATCGATAATCTCTATATCTTCGGGATAATCGGCCTCTTTCTGCTGCTGATCGCCTCGATCAATTATACTAATCTGACCACCGCCCGTTCCCTCCGACGGAGTCAGGAAGTGGGGATGCGGAAGATTTTCGGTTCTCACCGGACTCCGCTGATCTGGCAATTCATGTCTGAATCAGTTATACTATCCCTTGCTGCGGCTTTTCTCGCTCTCTGGCTGGTGGAACTCCTGCTACCGATCTTCAACTCGATCACCTCAGTGGATTTAACATTCAGCCTGATTGATAATTGCCAATACCTGGCCGGTTTATTTCTGCTCGGCCTGCTGCTGGGTATTCTGGGAGGTATCTATCCGGCTCTGTTTCTATCCCGTTTTACCCCTGTGCAAACCCTGAAAGCTTATTCCCGGCGGGGTGTGAAAGGTGCACTGCTCAGAAAAATACTGATTCTTCTGCAATTCACCATTTCCATATCCCTGATCATTTGTACCATAGTGGTAGGCAAACAGGTTAATTATGCCAGGCACAAGGAGCTCGGTTACAATCGGCAGAATGTGCTGGTAATTCCCGTAGCGGATACTTTGATTGACCGGAGTATCGTCCGTTTTCAGGAAGAACTGCGCAAGTATCCCGATATTATTGCCACAGCTGCTTCCTTCAATATTCCCGGTACCACCTTCAACCGTTTCCCGGCCCGTCTGGAAAACAGCGCAGGAGAAATTGAACAGATGAGCTGCCAGTTCATGCAGATCGATTATGGATTTCTGGAAACCATGCAGATTCCCCTGATCACCGGCAGGAATTACAGCCGCGATAGGGAACAGCAGTGGTTCCAGTCGGTGCTGGTCAATGAATCTCTGGTCAGACGCCTGGGCTGGGAAGAACCCCTGGGGAAAAGAGTGCTGGCTTTTACGGATAGTCTGAATAATCCAATTTATATGAATGTGATCGGAGTAGTCCGCGACTTTCATTCCACTTCGTTAAGGCAGGAGATCTATCCCATTCTGATCTATCTGATACCTGATAACGGCAATATATTCTACCGCGAAAATAAAAGACTGTATATACGGATGCAGGGTCAGAATCTCAATTCGACGATTGATTTTGTGAGAAATCTCTGGCAGGAGTTCACTCCGGATAACCCCATGCCTTATTTTTTCCTGGATGCCAGGCTGGAAGCCTTGTATCAGGCGGATGATAAACTGGTAAAACTGATTGGTTATTTTACCGGACTGAGTATCCTGATCGCCTGTCTGGGACTGTTCGGGCTGGCAGCCTTCACGGTGGAACAAAGGCTCAGGGAAATAGGCATCAGAAAAGTAATGGGATCAACCACCTTCCAGCTGATATTCCTCTTGTCCCTTGATTTCACGAGACTGATTATCCTGGCTAACATCTTTGCCTGGCCCCTGGCCTTCTTCAGTATGCGGAACTGGCTGCAGAATTTTGCCTACCGCACCAACATGGAACTCTGGATCTTTCTGATGGCAGCTTTCATCGCTCTGCTGATTGCATTTCTGACGGTAAGTTTTCAGACCCTGAAAGCTTCCCGTATCAATCCGGCTGATGTGCTGAAATATGAATGATCATTACTGTTTCGGATTATCTTGAAACAACTTCATCCCTGTAAGACTTACACCCAAACACCCTCCTCGAAGAACCGTATCCCTCAAGAACTGTCAGATTTCTAATTCCGTACGCAAGCGGACAACTATCGTTCGCATACGTTCAGAATATCATTAGAAATAAAATCTTAATACATTGATATGTAATATGATAGCAATATGGAATCAAAAATGCTGCTGATAATTACTGATATTGAGGAGGAAGCAAATGAAAAAGAAGGAATCCTTCAGCAGAAATCTGATGCGGATGCTGATGCACTTCTATTTTGCTCAGCTTTATCAGGATTGATCAGTCGAACCAGCCGGAACTGCTGCCAAGCAGGACGGATTCTGTCCGGATTGACCTTCTGATAGCTCATTATCGGGAATTATGGGATTCTGGAAACATTTTTGCTTTAATTTAAGATGATAGAAAATTGAGACCTCGTCAAATCTGGGGGATAGGGGTTCTCGAGAGGTTGAGTGAATTAAAAGAGCAAACATCCACATTCTCTATTCATCAGTACATTCACTCATTATATCATTTAATCTTTTTTACCTGATTACTATCAGTAAACTGAAAGGAGAATAGCATGAACTGCAAAACTAAAGCTTTGATTACCTGTTGTATTTTTCTTGCAATCTGCCCGTTCCTGGAGGCAGGAAATCTGTTTGATTACATCGAAATCAATGATCTTGATAACGTGAAAAGAATAATTATGGATCATCCGGACAGCCTGGAGGCAATCAGCCACCGGGGCTTAAGCCCGGTGAATCATGCTGCCCTCAAAGGTAATCTGGAGATGGTCCGATTCCTGTCTGAACAGGGTGCCGACCTGCTCAGAGGAGATAACGAGAACAGTTGTGCCTTGCATAATGCTGCTGCGCAGAACCATTTCGAGGTTGTGCGCTTTCTGGTGGAACAGGGAGTAGATATCAATATTCAGGATGATAATGATACAACCCCCATGATTTTCGCTGTTGTACACGATAATCCGGAGATGATCAGCTACCTGCTGGAACAGGGGGCAGATCCGGCTATTGCCAATATCAATGGCAATACTGCCTTCCTGAACAGCATGTTCAGCGGTAACCTGGCAATTGTTAAAATGATCCGGGAGCGTATCCCAAATATTAATGAAACCAATCTCTGGGGCGTAAATGCTCTGATCTATACCGCCTGGAAAGGTTATGGTGAAATTGTGGATTATCTGATAGAAGAAGGAGTTGATATTCATCATTTCAGCAATTCAGGAGAGAACGCCCTGGTCTGGGCAGTGGTGGCTGAACGCTTTGAAATTGCCGAAAAACTCATGCAGCATGGCCTTTCTATGCAGGACCGGGACCAGTTCGGGCGTACCCCGCTCTTTGCCGCCTATAAATCTTCCCTGGAATCGGTAAAATTCATGCTTGAGCAGGGAGCTGAAATCAATGCCGCTGATTCCACCGGGAATATTCCCCTGCATATGGCAGCCTGGAGAGGAAGTACCGAGGTGGTTGATTATCTGCTGACCCGGGGGGCTGATATCAACATCAGGGCTGATAATGGCTGGACTCCTCTGCTTAATGCCGTGCTGGGTGACAGCCTGGAAATGGTAAAATTGCTGCTGGATCACGGAGCAGCAATAAATCAGGATTGTGTGGCCGGGCAAGATGACTGCCGGCTGCTGGATGGCTCACCTCTTCATATTGCTGCCAAAAGAGGGAACAGCGAAGTAGCCGATCTGCTCATTCAATATAAGGCCGATCTTAATATCAAGGATGAAAAATGGGGGTGTACTCCCTTACATTACGCTGCCATGCTGGGCAAAACCGGCATTATATCTCTCCTGGCTGAGCAGGGAGCCGATCTGAATTGCCGGGATGAGCTGGAACATACTCCCGCTTATTATGCCATTCGTTTTTCCCATCCGGATATTGCTGAATATCTAACAGCCAGAGGTGCTGAAACCGGCAAAGTAGAAGAGCTCTATGCCAGGGATCTGCTATCTGAAAAATTGCAGGACGGAGAAGCTTATATCTGGTACCTTTATCACAGCGCCATTGCCCTCAAAACGAAAGAACATCTTCTGATCTTCGACTACTTCAATCCGGAAACTGCACCCGCTGAACCTTCCATCAACAACGGCTGGATCGTTCCCGCTGAGATCAGTGACCAGGATGTAATCGTCTTCGTCTCCCATCAGCATAGGGACCACTACGATCCGGTGATCTTCGAATGGAAACAGGAGATACCTGGTATTACCTATATTATGGGTTTCGATCCCGGCCTGGCTCAGGAGTATGTTGTTCTGGAAGGCAGGTCAGATGCGGAGATCAATGGCGTGAAGATTCACACGATTGCCTCCAATGACAGCGGGGTGGGATTCCTGGTACAGGTTGATGGTGTTAATTTCCTACATATAGGTGATCATGCCAACCGGGAAAGGGACTTTTCCGGGAACTATCTTACGGAAATAGAATATCTAAAGGAGTTGAATATTCCGGTAGATGTGTCTGCAATGCCCATCAGCGGCTGCGGTTTCAGGGATCTGGAAGCGGTCCGCCTGGGAGTTTACAGGACAATTGAAATATTGAAACCAGGGATGCTTCTACCCGTACATGCCGGATCAGATACCTATCGCTATCGGGAATTCGCCCGGCAGATGAAGGAAAACAACGTTGAAATTCCAGTTCTTAATGCTGTATCCATGGGTGACAGGTTTCATTTTCAAAAAGGAAAACTGATCAGATAGATGCAAAATGAATATCCCTGACAGGAGTGTAATCTACTTAACTCGGCCGGCTGCCTGTACGGAATAGAACGATGTTTGTTCGGATTCGTTCATGAAAACATTCATCATTTCATGTAATTGATTGATAAATAAAGCAATATGTAGATGGAACTAAAAATGCTGTAATTATATTTAGAGAATCAGGCTGGTGTAAAGAGTGTTCTGAACAGGAGGAAAAGAACAACCTGGTTTTATGGCTCATGGAGTTTTGGGGGAAACAAAATGAGTGTTCATCGTCAATATTCTTGGTTAATGGGAGGTTGAAATGTTCAGAAAGGTTTTCTCATTCTTAGTGCTTGTATTACTTTTCCCGGGATTGATCTGGTGTGTGACCTTCGAAATCAATGAGATCGAGGAGAGTTGCAAGAGCACCTATAATTTTTATTCCTTTAATCATCTGTCCAGCGAAGCAGCCGGCCGGGGATATACCGGCATTGCTGCCGCCGGCAACCTGAGTATGGCGCTGTTGAATCCGGCAGCAGTTGAACTGAATGAATCCTGGCAGCTGTATACCGAAGTTAACGATAAACCGGAAGTTAACTTTTCGCTTTCTGATCATGATTTCGGTATAGAAAATTACCGTACAGGCTCTCTTTACGGTATCGGATTGAAACGCAACCAGTTTCAGATTGGCCTTCTCTATTATGTCAGAAACAGCTATGACCTGCAGACATGTCAGGAATGTTACTATAACGGGGCTCTGGTTGACTCACTGCAATACCATCTGAGATACATGAATACTGTTACCAGTATCCCCATCACTTTTTCCTATAAGAACTTGCTTAAACTGGGTGTTAATCTGCAAATGGAAAAACATGAATCCGGTGAACCAATCGCCATGGTGGGACAGGGCGGTATCAATGAGGTCATCACCGGCCGGGTTTATGAAAAAGTGTATCGATACCAGGTGGGATTAGTGGCTGAACCGATTTCCGGACTAGCTGTTGGCGCTACTTTCAGGCCCCAGGCGACCCGCAGAGTAGAAAAGAATTTCGGTGATTTCTACGGAACTGCCCGTTTCAGGGATTCCACCTTTCCGCTCAGTATCGGAGCTGGAATACGCTATGATGCATCCTTCCTGCCGGTAAGTGTTTTCTTCGATTACAACTACTCACGGGACTCTGTGTATGATGAGCTGGTTGACCGCAACGATTACAATGCCGGACTGGAATTCAACTATCATCAGCTTGTTTTTCTCCGAGCCGGATTCTTCACCCAGAAGGATTACCGGGATTTCGACTATACGATATCCCATGAAGGCCAGGAATACAATTACTGGAGTAATGAGACTTCCCTGGAACAGAATTTCCTCACCTTCGGAGCCGGCTATCGGTTCCATCAGTTGAAACTGGATCTTTCGGTAATCGACAGCAGTCTTCTGGAAGCAGGTGATATCAAACTAACACAGGTAAATCTGGGAGTCGGACTGGACCTTTAACCTGTGTTCCAGGCCCGGCTGCCGGGAATCTGTTATCATGGAAAGGAGTGAAAATATGGATAAAGAGCGCCAAACCGATCCTGTAAACACACTGGTCTGGGGTGTTTCACTGGGGCTTGCTCTGGGAGCCGCTGCCGGGGTTGTTACAGGTATGCTGACAAAGGATATAGCTCTCTGGCCGGCCATCGGTATCGGTGGTGGCCTGGCCATCGGAGCAGGAGTGGGCGGTATCCTGGAATACCGGAAAAGAAAATAATTAACAGTAAAGAATTTCCACCGGACAATTAATACCTGATATGGGTATTGCTTGTCCGGTGTTTTTATTTACAAATTAACTCAAACCCGTAATTGTGAATCAGGAGGTTATTATGAAATCTGGAAAGCAGATTTATTTACTCGCAATCATAATAATCCTGATCTCTGGTCTGACAACATCAACTGGTATATTCTCCCGGGAAGGACCGGGTGAATATAACTACGAAAGCATTCGCGGAAGAACAGTAACTATCTATGGTCAAGGCCTGTACCGGCATATGTCCGCCCA
>JAFGEH010000147.1 GCA_016931665.1 Candidatus Cloacimonadota bacterium
ATGCTACCGCAATGCCCGGTACTGCTGCTCTATACCGTCATCGAACAGCAGACCGGTAAATTCCTGCACAACTGGAAGTTCGAAACCAGCGGCTTCCTCGGTCATCAGTCTGAAATCAGCTGTAATTACGCTTTGATGCGGAATGAAACAGGACAGGAATTCCGGATCAGAGCCGGACAGGAAGAGCTCTGGCTGGAGCAAGCCCATTCCCTGGCTTTCGGCTCAGATACCGGTGAAAATATCATGCAGGTCTTTGCCGATAACACTGATTGCAGCACGGAACTGAGCACCGACCGGGAAACTATTTCCTTCTGGATGAATCAGAAACTGGATCTCGAACCTGGTCGCAGCTATGCTTTACCACCGCGGTTCTTCATCTTCTCCCCGCATTTCAGGCCTGACCGGGAACTGGTTGACCTGAAAAATATCAGGTTTGGTATAGGAAATGATTCCAGAGCCTGACCGCGTTCGAATCTGGACGGCAGCTGTCTTCCAGCGGACAGTTCCGGACAGGTTAATTTCCGCTAATCTGTTGATGTGCAATGGGATAACATTGTGGTATGACTTTTGCGGGAAAACAGCAATGGTATCAGCCATATCTGAGGATATTTTATGAAGAAATTTAATATATTCTTGTTTTTAATGGTTTTTCAGCTTTCTCTATTATCAGCAAAGATCGAGCTGCAGATTCCCCGGCTTACCTCTCCGCCACTTGTAGACGGTTACATAGCCGAAGGAGAATGGGAGGAAGCGCTGCGCTGGGATGAATTCTGGCAGACTTCTCCCGGCGACAACTCCGAACCTTCGGAACCCACCATCTTTTATATAGGTTACGACGATAAAAATCTATATGCCGCATTCGTGTGCACCTATTCAGATCCGGGGATTGTCCGGGCTTTTCACGGCAGCAGGGACAGGATATTCACTTCCGACCGGGTTTTCATCTTCCTGGATACCTTTCTGTCGAATCATCAGGCCTATTATTTCGGGGCCAATATGCACGGTGAGCAGGCTGACGGCATAGTCCTGCAGGAAATTGATACTTCTCATGATTTCTATTATGAGTCACGGGGAGCGCTTACAGCAGACGGATACCGGGTTGAGTTTGCCATTCCTTTCCGCAGCCTGAAGTACCGCAGCGGCAGGAATGTAAGCTGGGGAGCCTTCATCAGGCGTATTATCCCGGAAAGGAATGAAGAGATCACTGCTTTTCAGGTGAGAAGGGAAGCCGGTAATTATTTCGATAATTATGCCATCTTCAAGTTCGCCGAGTTGCCCCCGAACCTGAATCTTCGACTTAACCCGGCAGCCACCCTGGCCAGCGAGATCCGGGAGGACCGGCTGGCGGATACGGAAGAGGTCGAAAATCGGGTGGAACCGGAACTGAATATCTTCTTCGAGCCCAATTCTTCCGTAACAGCTACTGCCACCATCAACCCCGATTTCAACATCATTGAGGCGGATGCGCTAGCCATAGAAGTGAACAGCCGGCATCCGGTTTATTATACGGAGAAGCGGCCTTTCTTTTTAGAGAGCAGCAATCCTTTCCAGACGGATATCAACATCTTTCATACCCGCCGGATCGTCGATCCTCTTTGGGGATTGAAGATTTCGAGTTTGATGGGCAGATATTCCTCCTTTGCCCTGGTCTCACTGGATGAGGATGTCCCGGCCGACAGGTTCTCTGTGGAAGCGGAAGGCGAAGGTGATGCTTTGTATTCCTTCCTGAACTTTACCCGCCGACTGGGCAGCGGCAATCAGCATCTGCGGCTGGCAGGAACCCTGCGCCGCTATCGGGAAGCGGAAAGCTTTGTGGTGAATTATGACCATAAACTGACCTGGCGGGAGAACCTGAATATCTTCACCCAGCTGTTGTATTCGCTGGATCAGGTACCACTGGCAGATGGGATCAGGGAAGAGAAAGGCTACGGTTATTATCTGGAGGGAGAATTCAATAACAGCACCTGGTACCTGAGTAATTCTCTCAAGGGTATCAGCAGAGGTTTTCAGGCCGATCTGGGTTATATTCCAGAAACCGATATCAATAAGCTGGCGAGTAAATACCAGTATCAGATCCATGCTGCAACCGATGAGGACATGATCCGTTACGCGGAAATAAAAACTGAACAGCATCTTACCTATGATTTCGATTGGCGCGAGCGGAAGGAGTTATATTGGCAGGGCTCGGGTGGGATGCTGTTGCAGAACAAACTGGAATTCTGGACCGGCTTCGAACTGATCAGGTATCTTTATGAAGGTAGAACTTACCAGAGCCATTATCCCTGGCTCTGCCTGGAATACTATCCCTGGAGGCAACTGGGTGCCAAAGTTGTGCTGGTGGACGGTAAGAACCTGTATTACGGTCCGGAGCAGGGTTACATCGGAAATTATGTCAAATTCGAGACCAGTCTTTTCCTGAGGCCGTTCAGCAGCCTGGATATCGAATTGCAGCAGAAATATCATGAAACGGAGAAATTCTATATCGCCAGAACCTATGAGGTTATCGCCAAATTCCAGGTCCACCGCAATTTCTGGCTGCGACTGATCACCCAGATCACGGATATTGATGAATGGTACTGTGGGGAAAGCTATCAGAGGATCAGTTTCTATCCTCTGTTCGTGTTCAAGCCTAGCGCTAATGCCTCAGTCTATCTGGGTGCCAGCCGCAGCAGCAGGCAATCGGAAACCTGGCGTGAAATGGTGCTGGATAGCGGGGAAACACTCTATTTCCTTAAACTTTCCTATAATGTCGATGTCTTTAATTAGATTTGTGAAAAATCACGGAAAGGAGTATTTATGCATTTGCAGGAACTAAAGAGCTACGCCGAGAAATTCCGGGAATATACGGAACTGCGCGTACAGGAGAACCGGGCGCTGCGCCTTACGCTGATCAACGGAAATGTGGTGGGTAACGTCCGGACCAGTCAGAGTGGGGTAGCAGCAAGGGTCTTTAAACAGGGAAAATGGGGATTTGCCTGCCATCCGGACGTAAATAATTCTACTATTGGGCAGGTAATTGACCGGGCTACAGCTAATGCCGACTTCCTGGGCAGCAAGGAAAACCTGCCGACTGTCACCTTACCGGGTCGGCCGGGAGAAATAATCCGGGATCATGTTTATGCCAATCCCCGATTAACCCAGAAAGAACTGATCGAATTCCTCCGGGAAGTGGACGACCATATTATAGGAAAATACCCGGACCTGAAATCCCGCAACGTTACACTCAGCACTTTAGAAATGGAAAAAACCCTGCTCACGACTGACGGTTCCGCCGCTTTTACTCTGGTTCCCCGGGCGCTGGTGAGCACGGTGATGTCCCTGGAAAAAGATGGTAAACCGGTGGAACTGTATGAAGTTTACGGCGGTTTCGGCTTTTTTGAGGATAATTTCCGGCAGCCGGATGAATTGTACGCTAAACTGGAAGAGCAGTACCGGCATCTGAAAAACAAGAGCACCGGGATCTATCCTGAAGCCGGCGAGCATGACTGCATCCTGGGGCCCGACCTGGCAGGGATCCTTTCCCACGAAGCCATCGGCCATACCGTGGAAGCGGATATCGTGCTGGGGGGGTCCATTGCTGCGGATCACCTGAATCAATTAGTGGCAACACCAGCACTGACCATGATCGATTTTGCCCATACAGCTCTGGGCAGGACCTGTCCGGTGCCGGTGTATATGGACGATGAAGGCATCATCGCCGAAGATGCCGTTCTGATTAAAGAAGGGATACTCAAAACTTTTATGAACAACCGGGAAACGGCGGCCCATTACGGGGTGAGGCCTACCGGTAATGCCCGGGCTTATGCTTTTTCCGATGAACCGCTGATCCGGATGCGGAATACAGCCATCCTGCCCGGCGATGATAAACTGGCAGATATGATTGCTTCCATCGATAAGGGTTACTATCTGATGAAAGCCAGCAACGGCGAAGCCGATTCCACCAGCGAGTTCATGTTCGGGGTGGTGCAGGGCTATGAAATTGAAAAGGGTAGACTGGAACGAGCCATACTGGATACCACTATCTCGGGTGTTGCCTTCGATATGCTGAAAACTATCTCCATGATCTCCGATGATATGGTGTGGGGATGCAGCGGCATGTGCGGCAAGAAACAAGTGATACCCGTGGGAATGGGCGGCCCGGCCGTGAAGTGCCGGATCAGGATCGGAGGTAAATAATGGAACCGGAAAAAATAATTGAAATTGGCCTTAAAGAACTGAAGAAACTGGGCGCAGAGCAGTTCGAGCTTGAACTGAATCTGGCTGAAAAACAGGAAATGAACGTACATTCAGGAGAATTGAAGCTGTTCCGGACCACAGTGAATAATAGTTTGAGGATATCTGTGCTCCAGGAGCAGAAACGCGGTACAATTGC
>JAFGEH010000148.1 GCA_016931665.1 Candidatus Cloacimonadota bacterium
CGGTTCAGGATAGCAGCCAGGGTTTCAGAGGAGGCTACCGGTGCCGATCTCTCTTCCAGAGACCACTGTTCAGCAGCCACAAAGGGCTGGCGGGGATAATCGTAACTGCTTGCCAAAGCCTGCCGGGCATTTTCCCGGGCGAATTCCAGATCCTGATGCTTTCGCAGGAAATATCTGGCAGTCTGCAGATAAGGCAGATAATCCAGTGGATATTCCAGCCGGAAATCGGCGAGCACCTGCTGCAGTTTCTCCCACTGATCAAGATTTGATAAGGAGTAGGTCAGATAGGGGTACATCACCCGGCGCCAGCCCGTTCCCGGGTATGCTGCCAGCAGATCAGTGATAATGACTACTTTCAGCGAATCATCAGTCCAGACGGGATAGATCCTGTCATAGAAATCCTGGCTGGCCAGCAGATAATTCTCCTGCGACCGTGGATACCTGTTTCTTATGATGTCTTTTAACTGTTCCGCGCGCAGGGAATCTTCCAGTTCAGGCAGCAGTGAATAGCCCTGCCAGGCCAGGTACAGGTAGCGTGGATCATCGTTGCGGTTCGAAAGTCCGGCAGCTTCCCGGCGGATATTTTCTTCCACCTCAGGCAGGCGCAGTGTATCTCCGGCAGCAGCTTCCAGTTCTTCGTTCCAGATATCCGGCAGGCTGCTGATCCGGGCTGAAGAAAGATCCGGCAGGTGCCTGATCTGTGAGCATGATAAAAGCAGCGGCACGATGCTGAAAAACATCAATATTTTTAACATATCCACCTCCGTAAAATCAATTCAAATACTTGGCACAAACTTTTTTTTGACAATAAAAAGACTGATATACAAAGATTATATCAGGAGATGTAAAATGAAATGGATGAATATTGCAGTCCTGATTTTATTAGTGATTTTTTTATTCCAGCTAAGTTGTCAGAAACAGGATTCAGCGGAACAGCAGCAGCAGGCAGGTTCCTGGCTCGCATTTACCGATTCTACCGGCGGTTATAATCTGAATTATCCTGCCAACTGGACTCTGAGAGACCACGCCTACAAGCAGGAGATGATCCGGGCTGACCTTTTCTATGAGAATCTGGCCGGCCTGCAGATCAGAATGCTATCTGGGTATGGAAGACATCAGTATGAATTTACTGAAGAATATTTGAAAGATTTCATTAAGGAAATGGAATCACATCACCGGAGTGAAATTCAGGAAATAGAGCGTCATATGGTTACCGGTATCAGAGTTCCTTATCAGAAGATCTTATTACGGGCGCAACATGAAACCGGAGAGATCTGGTTATTCCTGCAGTATATCTGGCCTTATTCCGGCAATTATCTGGTGTTTCAATCCGGAGTATTGGAGACTGACCGCGAAAGATTCGAACCTCTGCTGGATGAGATCGCTGCCAGCCTGCAATTCCGGAATCAGTAATCTGCTTTATAGCCTGCTTTTTCTACGGCTGTTACTATATCCTCTGGCTCGAAATCGCCACTGACTAATGCTGTTTTATCATTAAGGCTGACTATAACGCCGGTTACACCCTGCACTTCCCCAATCGCCTCGCTGACGTGCCGGACGCAATGATTACAGGTCATACCTTCGATCCTGAATTTTACAATGGGTTCGGTAGAAAGGATTGGGCTTTCCTGCTGCTTTTTTCTGAACTTTCCTGAGATTTTTCTGAATAGTGACAGTACAAAAAGAACTGAAAACACAGCCGTTAATATCAGAAAATAGTGTGAAGAACTACCGTGCAGATGATGAGAAAGATCAGCGGTAGTCCGGCCGAAGAGGTGAAATACATAATTCAGGGCAAAGCCACCCAGCAGGGCGAAGATGGCGATCACCGCAAGGTAGATGATTACAACTTTTCGTCCCAGGGCTCTGGTGATGAGGGTGATAGTGGCAGCATTAGTGGCAGGCCCGGCCACCAGAAATACAAAGGCGGCACCCGGAGACAGCCCTTTCAGCAGCAGGGAAACGGCTATGGGTATGGAAGCAGTGGCGCAAACGTAAAGGGGAATTGCAAAAACCATCATCAGCAGCATACCGGTAATTCCTTCACCGCCATATTTCAGGAAAAAATTATCGGGTATGGCAAAACTGATGATTCCGGCCAGAATCACACCGAAAAGCAATTGCAGTGAGATATCATCAAGAAATTCCAGGAAGGCATAACGAGCTCCGCTAACCATTTTCTGCAGGAAACTGTGTTCGTGTGGTATGGTAACTTCACAGCTGGAACAGTGGAAGGTATTTTCTTCCCTGATCTTTTCCAATTCCTGATCACGTACCAGTAGATTGGAGGCAATTCCCCCCACGATTCCCATGATAAAAGCCGCTACCGGCCTGAATATGGCAAAGATAGGCCCCATCATCCCATAGGTTGCAATAATACTGTCAATGCCGGTCTGGGGTGTGGAAATCAGGAAAGATAAGGTTGCGCCCTGAGAAGCCCTCTGTTTGCGCAAATACAGGGCAGTAGGGATAACCCCGCAGGAACAGAGAGGCAGGGGTACTCCCAGCAGAGACGCTTTGAGAACCGAAAGAAAATCGCTTTTACCCAGCTGACGGGCAATGAAATCCTTTTTAAAAATTACATGCAGCAAGCCGGCAAAAGTGAGACCAATAAGCAGGTAGGGAGCTATATCCAGATAGGTGGCCAGTATATCTCCCAGTAATCTGTATATGATTTGCATTACATCCTCCGCAAACAAGATATCAAGATATGATATTCTTATTGGTCAAACAGGCAATTTTATCCTGACTGTAGTTCAGAAGCCGGGTCAGGATGTAATCGGTATGTTCCCCGAGATGCGGGGGTGGCAGGATATCAGAGGATTTCATGAAAACTACCGAACGAACACCCTGCAAGTACTTCCCGGAAGTTAATTCAGCGGAGAGCAGCAGGTCCTGAGCCTCAGGCTGCCGGAAGACTTCCTGCAGATTATGGACAGCTCCGGACGGGATGTTCCATTCATTCAACGAGTTCAGCAATTCATCCCGGGCCCATTTGCTGAATTCACCGGCGATCATTTCCTTAAGAACATCCCGGTGCCTTACCCGTTGATAATTAGAACTGAATCTGTCATCCTGCGCCCATTCCGGAACTCCCAGCACCCGGCAGAGATCCTCAAACTGCCTGTCTGTACCCACAGCCAGAACAATCTCTCCTGTTCTGGTTGAGAATATTGTTCCATAAGGTACAATATTCGGGTGATCGGAACCAAGGCGTTCGGGATTGGTCTTTCCCACCAGCCAATTGGCAGCCTGATTGACCAGAGAGGCGATCCCAGACTGAAAAAGTGAAACCTGGAGATATTTTCCGGCACCAGTTCGCGTTTTCTCCAGCAGGGCCAGCAGGATAGCTTCCTTGAGCTGGTGAGCTGCCATAACATCGATCAGAGCTACGGGCATCTTCACCGGAGGACCATCCGGAGTACCATTCATGTAGGTAAAACCGGTTTCAGCCTGTAGAAGGGCATCATAACCAGCCCTCGGGTTAGCGGGTCCATATCCGGTGATCTCACCATAGATTATATCTTCCCTGACCTTTCTGAGAGCAGGATAATCTACACCCAGTTTCCGGGCATCCCCTGGTTTGTAACTAACCAATACGATATCGGAGATTTTCACCAGATCAAGAACGATCCCGAGACCAGCATCTTGTTTCAGATCCAGGGCTATCGATAATTTACCCCAGTTGACACAGGAAAAATAGCCCGAAATATCCGTTTCCGGATCTTCCGTCGGCAGTTTCCATTTTCTGGTGACATCGCCCCGGGTAAGCAGATTCTCGATCTTGATGACCTCCGCACCCAGCTCCGCCAGGAAGGTTCCCACACTGGGACCAGCCAGCACATTGGCTAATTCCAATACTCTCAGACCGTTAAGCGCCGAATTATTTTTCATTTGCAGCCTGCATCCTGCCGAGCAGTTTCCCGATCGCCAGAAATATGAGCGCCGAGACTACTGCTGCTATTGTTTTGTCGAACTGAAACCAGCCGAGTTTGTTGCCGATTATACAGAGGAATATCACCAGAGTACCGCCCGTGAAAGCTAATTTCACACTCAGCTGATTGATCCACCCCCTGGCATAAAGACCCATTATAACCACAATAGCCCCGATAGC
>JAFGEH010000149.1 GCA_016931665.1 Candidatus Cloacimonadota bacterium
ATGTACGCCATCGGCGATATCACTGGCCGTATGCTCCTGGCGCATGTCGCCTCCCGGCAGGGAATACTGGTGGCAGAATTACTGGCAGAAAAAATTAATGGCAGCGGCCGAGCGGAAGGGATTATTCATTATGACCGGGTACCTGCCTGCACTTTTACCAATCCGGAGGTCGCCTCTGTCGGCTTGACCGAAGAACAGGCCCGTAATCAATATCAGCAGATCAAAATCGGCAGGTTCCCCTTTTCCGCCAATGGCAAGGCTCTAGGCCTCGGCAGCACCTTCGGCTTCGTGAAGGCTGTGGCTGATGCAGCTACCGGACGGCTGCTTGGCTTGCATATCATCGGTCCGCAAGCCACGGAGCTGATTGCGCAGGGAGGCATTCTGCTGGGACTGGAATGCGATCTGCAGGACATTGAAAAAATAGTATTTGCTCATCCGACCCTGTCGGAAGCCGTAATGGAAGCGGTGGAAGACTTGTCGGGTATAGCAATCAATAAGATATGAGCTCATGATCCAATCAAGAAAACCAGCCTGGTTAACTTCCCAGAAGACCGGTGGCAGGAAAGCAAGGGAAATTATCAGCTACCTGCGCCGGTATAACCTGCATACTGTCTGTGAAAGCGCCCGTTGCCCCAACAGGGGAGAATGTTTTGAACGGGGGACTGCCACCTTCATGATCCTGGGAGAGACATGTACCCGCAATTGTACCTTCTGTGCGGTCAACAAGGATAAATCACTCCTGCAACCGCCCGATCCCGCCGAACCTGATTCCCTGGCTGAACTGGCAGCGCTGCTGGAACTGCAGCATGTAGTCATTACCACCGTAACCCGGGATGATCTGCCCGACGGCGGAGCCGGGCAGTTCATAAAGGTGATTGAGGCCCTGCGGCGAAGCTGCCGTCCGGATGTCAGCATTGAAGTTCTGATCTCCGACCTGCAGGGTGATGCCGAGCAGATCGCCAGAATAGTCCGGGCAACACCGGATGTGCTTAATCACAATGTCGAAACAGTATCCAGGCTGTACCCGCTGGTCAGGCCGCAAGCGGATTTCCGACGCTCCCTGCGGCTGTTGCAGCAGGCCAGGGAACTGGCACCGGATATGATCACCAAAAGCGGTTTCATGGTGGGGCTGGGTGAATCCCGGGAAGAAGTAATCTCCCTGCTGGAAGACTTACGGGCAGCAGATGTAAACCTGGTGACCATCGGCCAGTATCTCGCTCCTTCTGACCAGCACTTTCCGGTTGCTGAATATGTTCATCCGGATATATTTTCACAATACCGGGAAGCCGGAATAAAATTGGGATTCCAGCTGGTGGAAGCAGCTCCGCTGGTTCGCAGTTCCTATCATGCCGAGAAAGCAAGAAAATTCATGAAAAAGGGGTGAATTATGCAAATTACCATTACTGCCAGACATTTTGACCTGACCAAGGCCATTCGCGAACATGTGGAAGAATCGGTGCTGAAACTGAAAAAGTATTTCGATCAGATCATCCATGCCCATCTTATACTGTCTTTGGAAAATAACCGCAATATAGTGGAACTGGTTCTGCATGTACCCAAGAACGATTTCAAATGCGAAGCCGAGGCAATGGATATGTATCTGGCTGTTGACAGTGCTGTGGAGAAGATGGAACAGCAGATAAAGAAATTAAAAGGTAAATGGACGGATTATCAGAAGAAAAACCTGCGGGATAATACCCAATACGTTTATGCCAATCTCATTGAGAAGCAGGATCAGCGTAAAACCGTCAAGATCAAGAGGATCATGGCGGAAGCAATGTCCGTTCAGGAAGCCATCGATAAATTCGAAGCGAGTGAAGACACCTATTATATTTTCAGAAATATCGAATCGGACAGGATAAATGTTCTGGTCAAGAAGGATGAAATGCACTACAAATTGATTGAACCCTGATCTATCTCCGGTAACAGAAGGTATAAATATGAAGAAAATTAATTTAAGGGAATTTTACAATACCAGGAAGGATCAATTTTCCCTAACGCTGATAACCGGCCCCAAAACGCTGGATAACAGCATCAGCAGCAAGTATCTGAACAGGCCCGGCCTGGCTTTGACCGGCTACTTCGAGCGATTTTCCAATAAGAGGATTCAGATACTGGGGGAAACGGAGATCAGCTACCTGCAGTCGCTCAAGGAAGAAGAACTCTATGACCGGCTGAAGGAGCTGCTGCTGTTTGATATTCCCTGCTTCATTGTAACCAAGGGCTTAACCGTTCCAGCCCAGATGGAATATCTGGCCAATGAAATGAATGTGGCCATTTTCAGTTCGCGTCTGCTGACCGATATCCTCTTTCATGCCCTGCGCAAATATCTGGAAGATGAATTCGCTCCTTCCAAAAGTATGCATGGCACCTTGGTGGACGTCTTCGGGCAGGGGTTGCTGCTCACCGGGAAAAGCGGCATTGGAAAAAGCGAATGTGCCCTGGACCTGGTGGAAAGAGGGCACCGGCTGATTACTGATGATGTGGTAAAAGTGATCATGCGGGATGAGAAACTGGTCGGCAGTTCCAACAATGATTTCGGCGCATTCATGGAGATCCGGGGTGTAGGGCTGGTGGATATCGAGAAAATGTTCGGCATCCAGGCCGTGAGAAAAGAAAAGAGCATCGACGTACAGATCGAACTCATGCCCTGGCACGATAACCTCGATTACGAGAGAATCGGGTTAACGGATAATTTTGTGGATATTCTGAATGTGAAAATACCCATAATTTATCTGCCAGTATCACCCGGTAAAAATGTATCCGTCATTATGGAAGTTATTGCCATGAATCATATACTGAAGATGTATGGTTACGATGCTGCCAAGGTATTCACGAAGCGTCTGCAGGAGGATTTGCAGCGAAAATCCAAAATCCCGGCTGCTGAACAGAAAGAACAAGAATAAACACCGGGCCGGATTATGATCAGGAAGACCATTGTGATTGAAAACAAACTGGGAATGCATGCCCGGCCTGCGACCATGATCGTCAAGGCCGCTACCAAATACCGGTCGGAGTTCCGCATTCGCAAAGGTGATGCAGAGATCAACGGCAAGAGTATTATGGGTGTGATGACACTGGCCGCGGAATATAATTCGGAACTGGAGCTGATAGCGGATGGAGTGGACGAGGAATATCTGATCGAAGAAATTGCCGGCCTCTTTGCCTCCAAATTCGGGGAAGAATGAAAAGATTAAAAGGTATCCAGGTTGCCAATGGTTATGCAGTTGGCAAGGCTGCAATCGTGTCCCGGCCCCGGCTGCAGATCAGCAGAAAACAGATCGGCCCGGATGAGATCGAACAGGAATTGCAGCGGTTCCAGGACAGCCTGGATAAAGTAAAAGCTGAACTGAACCTGCTGATCGATGATTATGCCCATTCCCGTGACAACCGGGATATCCTCACTACTCATAAGCTGATTCTGGAAGATCCTGAATTCATTGCGAATATTACCACTCTGATCAGAAAAGAACTGCTCAGCCTGGAACAGGCTTTACATCAGCATTTTACCGAAGTCATTGATCTTTTCCGGAATATGGAGAACAGCTATTATGCCGAGAAGTCGAGTGATTTCGAGGATGTGGCCTATCGCCTGCTGAGCTATCTCACCAATCAGGGCAGGGACTATCTTTCCGGCTTGTCCGAAGGGGCGATAGTAATTACCGAGAATGTCACTCCTTCCGGTGTAGCCCGTTTTTTCGGCAGAGGTGTGAAAGGGATAGTCGCCGCATCCGGCAGCCGGAACTCGCACAGTGCCATCATTGCCAGGTCCATGAATCTACCTTTCGTGGCCAGGGTGGCGAATGTTCTGGAAACGGTATCTCCGGGTGATGAACTAATCCTGGATGGCTACCGGGGTGAAATAATCCTGGATCCGGATGAAGCTACCCGATCAGAATACCGTAAGTTGTTGGTCCGGGAAACAGAGTATCATGAAAAATTGCTGTCTTTAAGGGATAAACCGGCAGTGACCAGCGACGGTCATCAGATCAGGCTGATGAGCAATATCGAGCTACCCCTGGAAGTGGAGCAGGTGCTGGCCAATAAAAGTGAGGGGATTGGCCTTTTTCGTACGGAATTTCTCTTTCTGGAACGGGAGGAACTGCCCGACGAAAATGAGCAGTACGAAATTTATAAAAAAATAGCCGAACAAATGTATCCCGAGCCTGTGATCATCCGTACGATTGATGTGGGAGGCGATAAGCTTTCCCGGATTCTGAACATCGAACATGAGCTGAACCCCAATCTCGGTTGCCGCGGCATCAGAATTTCCCTGGGGCATATCCCCATCTTCAAGAACCAGATCCGGGCGATCCTGAGAGCGGGTGTCAGAGAAAACGTTAAGATCATGTTTCCCATGATAGCCTCCTGCGCAGAAATCATTCAGGTTAAACGTATAGTGCGGGAATGTGTTCAGGAACTCAGAGATAAAAGCATTAACTGCGCGGAAAACATCAAACTGGGAGCAATGGTGGAGATTCCCTCCGCTGCCATCAATTCCTTTGCTCTGGCCCGGGAATGTGATTTTCTGAGCATTGGTACCAACGACCTGATCCAGTATACCCTGGCGGTAGACCGGGATAACCAGTCCGTAGAAAAATACTATATCCCGCATCATCCAGCGGTTTTGAAACTGATCAGGATGAGTGCCGAAAACGCCCATAAAAACGGGATTAAGCTGGCCGTCTGCGGTGAAATGGCTTCCCAGAGCCTCTACGTTCCACTACTGATCGGGCTGGGAGTGGATGAATTGAGTGTAAGCCCGGGATTACTGCTTGAGATCAAGGAACTGATCCGCAGCATTAGTTATACCGCCTGCCGCGAACTGGCGGATAAGGCTTTGGAACTGGTTTGCCACGATAGTGTATTGGAATTTTTAAAGAAAAAGGATTGATAATGGAATTTCTGGATGAACTGGAACAAAAGCCGGCTCTGGACCCGGAAGATATGTATCATAAAATTATTCATCTCCCCGAACAGGTAATGCAGGCCTATCAGTCAGCGAAAATCCATGGATCTGAGACTATTTTAGCTTCTGAAGTAAAATTGCAGCAGGTGGTAATAGCCGGCATGGGCGGCTCAGCCATGGCAGGCGATATTGCCCGGGCTGCTTTCGGGCAGAAGATTCCCGTTTCCGTGGTCAAGGACTACGAATTGCCTTATGTTGATGATAAGACCCTGGTCCTGTGTCTGAGTTATTCTGGTAACACTCAGGAAACACTGAGCTGTTTTAAACAGGCGATTCAGAAAGGTTGTGCAATCGCGGCAGTGACCAGCGGAGGAAAGCTGCGGGAGCTCTGCACCGGCAAATATCCTTGGGTGGAATTGCCAGACGGCCTACCTCCGCGCAGTGCCATCGGTTATCTCTTCTTCGGGCTGCTGCGCCTGCTGGAAAGTTACACCTTGATCCCTGACCATTCCGCCACCGTGAAATCGCTCGTGGCCAATCTCATCCGGAAAGCCGGGGCAATCTGTCGGCAGAATCCGCTGGAAAGCAATCTGGCTAAAAGTTCGGCGCGGGAGATCAGGGGAAAAATACCGGTTATTTATGCTTCCTGCTCCCAGCTGTATCCTCTGGCTTATCGCTGGAAATGCCAGTTCAATGAGAATGCCAAATATCCCGCCTTCTGCCATACACTTCCAGAGATGAACCACAATGAAATCGAGGGCTGGGAAGAAACAGAGTTGAATAAAGGATTGATAGTTATCATCCTGCGCCATCTGCAGGAAGCGGGTGTTATCGGCAGGCGTCTGCAGGCCTTCAAAAAACTACTGCACAGAAATTCCACGCCATTCCTGGAGTTCTATGTGGAAGGCGATAAGTTAATAGAAAGGATATTCTCTCTGATCTACCTGGGCGACATGATCAGCTACTATCTGGCACTGCTGCAGGAAGTTGACCCGACCCGGATCGATTATATAGATTATCTGAAAGCCGCCTTAACCGGAGGAATAGAAAATGACTAAAGGAAGATACCTTTTTACTTCTGAATCAGTTACTGAAGGGCATCCCGACAAGATTGCCGATCAGATCTCCGATGCCGTTCTGGATGCCATTCTGGCCAAAGATCCTGCTGCCAGGGTAGCCTGTGAGACCTTTGTGACCACCGGCCTGGCACTAGTCGGCGGTGAAATAACCACCCACAGTTATGCCGATGTACCGCAAATTGTCCGCGATACCCTGCAGGGCATCGGTTATACTAATGCCGATTATGGTATTGATTATCACACCAGTGCCGTTATCACTTCCATAGACCGGCAGTCACCCGATATTGCCATCGGGGTGGATAAAACCGGTGAACATGAGCAGGGGGCCGGTGACCAGGGAATGATGTTCGGCTATGCCTGCACGGAAACACCCGAGTTGATGCCCCTGCCCATCTCGTTGGCCCATAAGCTGGCACAGCGGCTGGCGCAGGTTAGAAAGGAAAAGATCATATCCTATCTGCGGCCTGACGGGAAAACTCAGGTTACCATAGAATATCTGGAGAAAAAACCGGTACGGGTGGAAGCTCTGGTCGTCTCTACCCAGCATGATCCCGATGTCAGCCAGGAACAGATCAGGCAGGATGTTATTTCTCTGGTCATTAAACCGGTTATTCCCTCCAAATACCTCGATGACAGAACCCGAATACTGGTAAACCCCACGGGCAGGTTCGTGATCGGCGGCCCCCGGGCGGATACAGGTTTGACCGGTAGAAAGATCATTGTGGATACCTACGGAGGGAAAGGCAGCCATGGGGGAGGATGCTTCTCGGGTAAGGATCCCAGCAAAGTGGATCGTAGTGCTTCCTATATGGCCAGGTACATTGCCAAGAATATAGTGGCAGCAGGACTAGCCAGGGAATGTGAGATCCAGATCGCTTATGCCATTGGAGTGGCGGAACCGGTTTCGCTGCTGGTCTACACCAATCATAGCGGTATAATTCCGGATGCCGCTATCGCTGCCATCGTCCCTCAGGTCTTTCCGCTGACTCCGGAAAGCATCATCAGGCATCTGAAGCTGAAAAGGCCTATCTATAAACAAACGGCAGCTTATGGTCATTTCGGCCGTGAATTACCCGATTTTACCTGGGAAAAAACCGATATGGCAGAAAGAATAAGGAAATTAGCCGGACTTTAACATTGAATTATTTTCAATATATTGAATAATAAAGTTTTATAAATTCCACGCTGGGATTTGTTATTTTAATAATATTCGGCTAGTTTAATATCTTGTATATATTTAACAATTGGGCATACTTTTCCAGGAAAAAAATATTCTAAATAATTTGACCGATTGGGCTCTTCCTTTTTCTTGGTAAGGCAAGTCAGAGGTTAGTTGTCTTTAGTGTATTATACGTCCGTTAGAGATCTCGGCCCGGAGATATATTCAGGTATGGAAGATGTGTAAGGGATTGAAAACAAACTTCTTAGGTGTTGAGTTAGCATCACCGCTTGTCCTGCCGGCCGGAGTGATGGGTATGTCCTATTCCGGCTTGAAGATCTGTGTGGAAAATGGGGCCGGGATAGTCACCAGCAAATCTTTAACAAAGCTTCCCCGTTCCGGGCATGAAGGCCCGGTCATGGCAGAAGTACCGGGCGGATTCCTGAACTGCATGGGATTATGCAATCCCGGCCTTGAGGAAGGCCTGGCTGAAATAGCTGAATTTAAAAAACTCTCTACAACTCCCCTGATCGTTAGTATTTTTGCTACCGGCAGAGAGGAGTTCACGGAATTAACCCTGGCTGCCAACCGTTCTTCCGCTGATTTTCTGGAACTCAACCTTTCCTGTCCCAACGTCTTCGATGAATTCGGCATTCCTCTGGCAGCTTCCCGGGAGCAGGTTTTCGAAATTGTCAGAGCTGTTAAGGAAGTCAGCCGACTGCCGGTAATTGCTAAATTATCCCCGAATGTTTTAAGCATAACCGATATCGCCCTGGCAGCCGAAGCAGCCGGAGCTGATGCCCTGTGCCTGATCAACACTCTGGGTCCGGGTATGCTCATCGATATCTATGCCCGTAAACCAGTTCTGTACAACCGCTTCGGCGGTTTGTCCGGACCCTGCCTTAAACCCATCGCCCTCAAACTGATCTATGAGGTTTACTCCAGTGTAAAGATTCCAATTATCGGTATGGGCGGTATCCAGAGCGGCCAGGATGCGGTCGAGATGAAGATGGCGGGAGCATCGGTCATCGGAATAGGAACTGCCATCTATTATCACGGACTGGAGATATTCAACCGGGTTAACCAGGAGATCCGGGATTTTCTGGAGGAAAGCGGTTATGAATCATGGCAGGCCATTCCGGCGCTGGACAAAATTCGGGATTGAGGAGTGGTATTGGATAAAAGGGTAACCCTGAGAATAGCTGATATCGTTAAGGAATGTAGTGATGTGCGTACTTATATATTCCAGCACCCGCTTGCGGCTCTACCCGGCCAGTTCATTATGCTCACTGATTTTGCCGGGGGAGAGAAGCCATTTTCGCTGGCCTGGTGTAATGATCAGGAGTTTGCCGTAACGGTGAAAGCAGTAGGCCCTTTCACCCAGCGCCTGGCCACTAAGGCTGCCGGGGATATAGTGTCTATAAGAGGGGCTTTCGGCTCCTCTTTTTTTATTTCCCGGCATCGGGCTCTGCTGGTGGGAGGCGGATATGGTACCCCACCCCTGTATTTTCTGGCTCGCCGTTTACTGGAAGCAGGAGCAGAAGTTACAGTGGTAAATGGCGCCCGGAGAAGTGATGACCTGCTGTTCTGTGACCGTTTCCGCCGACTGGGAGTTGAATATCACAATATTACCGATACCGGGGGCTCAGGCAGGGAAGGAACATCTGTGAACCTGGCCGGGGAATTGCTGAAAACCAGCAAATTCGATTACGTCTATACAGCTGGCCCGGAATTGATGATGAAATCATTAATAGCCCTGCTGCAGGATCAGCCCTGTCAATTCCTGATGGAAAGATACATGAAATGCGCCATCGGCATTTGCGGTAACTGTACGGTTGACCCACTGGGATTACGTTTATGCGTGGAAGGTCCAGTTCTGAACAGGGAACAGGTAGAAAGGATAACAGAATTCGGGGTCTATCACCGCGATGCTGCCGGCCACCGGATAAAATTTACCGATCGGGGAGAGAAAATTACATGAGCAGGATCCTGTGGAAGCACTGTCGAACTTCCGAACACGAAATGGTGAATATACTTATTCAGGGGCAGAAGATTATCTCTGTGGGAAGTGATGAACCGCGGGCAGATGAGATTTTTGATCTCTCCGGGAAAATCGTTTTACCCGGTATGATAGATCCTCATGTCCACATGCGCGATCTGGGCCAGAAAGATAAGGAAGACTGGACCAGCGGCAGCCGGGCAGCCCTGGCCGGGGGAGTAACCACTGTCTTCGATATGCCTAATACGGTTCCTGCCACTCTGGATCCGGAAACTCTGGAACTGAAAAGGAAGTTCGCCGAAAAATCAGATATTAATTATAAATTTTATCTTGGTGCAACTGAAGGTAATCTTGATTCCCTGCAAGCTATACTCAGAAAAAATCCGGATGATGTTGCCGGGATCAAGGTTTTTTTAGCAGCTTCCAGCAGCAGAGAAGTAATTACCAACCGCGAAACACTGGTTGCTGTCTGCCGTCTGGCCAGAGAATACGACAGGATAGTTTGTGTTCATACTGAGCTGCAGGAATGCATTGATATCTGGCAGGCCAGCACGCTCGAACCGCTGGCAGTAAATCATCATCTGCTCCGGAACCGGGTGTGCGCTATTGAAGGAACTAAAATATGCCTGGATATCGCCAATGAAATCAAGTGCAAACTCTATATCGCCCATGTGACCACGGAAGAAGAAATTGAATTGATCAGGGTTTTCAAGAATGATAATCGGATCTACTGTGAAGTGACCCCCCATCATTTACTGCTGGAACATACCATACTGGAAAAAATTGGCAATATTGGCAAAGTTAATCCTCCCTTGCGTACGGAAAGAGATCTCGCTGCCCTCTGGCAGGGTATCGAGGATGGCACAGTAGATACAGTCGGCAGCGATCATGCTCCTCATCTGCTTAGCGAGAAGGGAAAACCTTATCAGCAGGCTCCTGCGGGGTTCCCTGGATTGGAAACAACCCTGCCTCTGCTGATCAATGAATTTAATCAGAACCGGCTCGATCTGCAGCAGATTGCCAGGCTGACGTCAGGTAATGCCGCTCGAATCTTCGATCTGAAAGAAAAAGGAAGAATCGAACCGGGCTGTTCAGCTGATCTCTCAGTTATAGACCCGGCAGCCATTTACCGGGTGGATCCGGAAAAATTTGCTTCCAGGGCGAGATTCTCGCCTTTTGCCGGCCGGGAATTATACGGGAAGGTCGAGATGACAATGGTCAATGGCAGCATAAAATTCAGAGGAGATGGAAAATGAGCAAAGAGGAGTTCATTCTTCAGCTACAGGAAACCGGAGTGATAAAATTTGGTAAATTCATTCTGAAAAGCGGTATGGAATCGCCTTTTTATATTGATCTCAGGGATATGATCTCATCTCCACCCTTACTGGAAACTGCTGCGGAAATGTTAACTGCCCGGATCAGGCACCTGGATTTCGATGTGATCACCGGTATCCCTTATACAGCCCTGCCCCTGGCTTCCCTCGTCGCTGCCCGCCTGCATAAACCACTCATCTTTATGCGCAAGGAAGAAAAGGCCTACGGGACAGGCAAAGATATCATCGGGAAATATGAAGCAGGAGCAAGATGCGTGGTCATAGACGATCTAATCACCACGGGGGGCAGCAAGATAGAAACTGCGGAACTTCTGGTAAAGGCCGGACTGGTAGTGAAAGATTTTGTAGTGATTATCGACCGTAGTGCCCGGGGGGCTCAGGAACTTGAACAGGCAGGATACAAGCTGCACAGCCTGATGACCCTGGAAGAGATGCTTGGTATTTTACAGGAAAATTACGCCATCAGCCGGTGTCAGGCTAATGAAGTGCGGGAATTTACCCGAAAGCTTAATGATACAGCGCAAGCCGCACCAGAGATGTTTCCGGGTAATATCCTGACCATCAGGCTGCAGGAGCTGATGAGGAAAAAGAGATCAAACCTGGTCCTCTCGCTGGATGTCACCTCCCGGCAGGATTTCTTTGCTATCCTGGATCAGACAGCTGAACAGATAGTCCTGTTAAAGACCCATGCCGATATCATTAGCGATTTCGACGGCAGCTTTATTACCCGCCTGCAGGAATATGCCCTGAAATACGACTTCATGATCTTCGAGGACAGGAAGTTTGCGGATATCGGCAACACGGTCCGCCACCAGTACCGGGGGGGGATTTACCGGATTTCTGAGTGGGCGGATTTCGTAACGGTGCATGTTCTTCCCGGACCGGGAATTCTAAAGGGATTATTCGATGGCCTCACTGAGAGAAGCTGCTTCATCCTGGCCCGGATGTCTTCTGCCGGCAATCTGATCAACGAGACTTATACCCGCAAGGCCCTGGAGATCGGGCGCAGTAACCCGGATGTAGTGTCCGGGTTTATTGGCCATGGCAGCAATGTGGAAGATATCAGGAGTTTCCGCCGGAAAATTCCGGCCGGTATGTTGCTGATGATGCCCGGAGTTCAGCTGGAAGCCGGACAGGATGATCTGGGCCAGCAGTATCTGACGGTAGAGGATGCCATACGGGGAGGAGCTGACTGTGTTATCGTTGGCCGTGGTATCTATAGAGCCCCGGATCCCGGAGCTGCAGCTGCTGTCTACCGGGAACGGGCCTGGAATGAGTACGAACGAAGATAAATCATAGCAGGAGAGATTATGAAAGACTTAATTTCCATGAGAGATCTGGATAGAGACCAGATATTACATTTCATGGATATCGCAGCGCAGATCGAACAAGGCGATCTGATTCCCGATATGAAACACAAGCTGGCTGCTCTGCTTTTTTTTGAGCCTTCTACCAGAACCCATTTCAGTTTTGCCACGGCCATGAAGAAACTGGGAGGACAAACCATCACCATGAGGGGAACTGCCTCTACTTCGGTACAGAAAGGAGAAACCTTTGCCGATACCCTGAAAACCGTTGCCCAGTACGCTGATATCATCGTGATGCGCACGGCTGTGGAAGGCTCCGCCCGTTATGCCTCTGAAGTTGTGGATATTCCGGTGGTTAATGCCGGAGACGGTGCTAATCAACATCCTACCCAGGCCCTGCTTGACCTTTATTCCATTATGAAAACTCAGGGTACTTTGGAAAATCTGACCATCGGAGTGGTGGGCGACCTGAAGTTCGGACGCACCGTTCATTCCCTGGTGCAGGCTATGTCCGATTTCACACCCCGGTTCTATTTTATTTCACCTTCTCACCTGCGGATGCCTTCTTATATACTGGAAGATCTCAAGGCAAAAAAAGTCTGGTATAAGGAGATCAGCGATGCCGAAGAACACATCAACGATCTCGACATCATGTATGTTACCAGAATCCAGAAAGAAAGATTTACCGATCCGGAAGAGTATGAAAAGGTCAAGAACGCCTATATAATTACCAGAGATATGCTCTCTGGAGTTAAGGATAATTTCCGCCTAATGCATCCTCTGCCCAGGGTTAACGAAATTTCTACAGACATTGACAGCACAGAATATGCCTATTATTTTCAACAGGCAAAAAACGGGGTCTATATGCGACAGGCCATTTTAACCCTCCTGCTGGGAGGTGAAAAATGAAGCAGATCAAAGTTAACGCTATCAAAGACGGAACAGTCATCGACCATATAGCTGCCGGCAAGGGTCTGAAGGTGATTGGAATCCTGAATCTTCCGGAATCCGATGTAGTGATGATCGGTATGAACCTTGCCAGTAACAAGATCGGCCGCAAGGATATTCTTAAGATCGAGAATAAGGAGCTTACTCAGGAAGAGGTAAACCGCATCGCCCTCATTTCTCCTCATGCCACCATGATCATTATCAAGGATTATGAGGTTGTACAGAAACATTCCCTAGAATTGCCGGGCTATATCGAGAAACTGATCATCTGCCCCAATCCCAAATGTGTGACCAATATAGAAATAATAGAATCCAAATTTCAGATAATCGATGAAAAACCGGCTGCTGTTCGCTGTGTGTATTGTGAAAAGAAATATGGTATCGATGAAGTGAAAGTGAAGATTTAGGGAGGATTCATGGCTCACAGGATTATTTTTGAACCATCCCGGACCCTGATGGAATTCCGGTTGCTGCCGGGCTTAACCACGGCTAAAAGTGCACCTTCCGAAATATCCCTGCGGACTCCCCTGGTTTATTCCGAAAACGAAGATAAAAAGCTGTTTCTGAATATTCCCCTGGTTGCCGCAGCCATGCAGTCCGTATCCGGAACCAGAATGGGCATTGAGCTGGCCCTTCTGGGAGGGCTGGCCTTTATATTCTGTTCCCAGCCAATAGCTGCTCAGGCCAGAATGATCTTCAAGATCAAGAATTACAAGGCGGGTTTTGTCCTGCCCCGTACTATGTCACCCGGCATGAAGATCAGTGAAATGTTCAGGATTCGGCAGGAGACCGGCTATTCCACTTTTCCGGTGGTGGATGATCAGGATGTGTTCGTCGGCCTCATTACCAAATGGGATTATGATATCTCGCTGCATGGTGATTATACTGTGGCGGACAGAATGATCTCCCGTTCTAATATCGAGGTGGGAGTTAATATTACCAATCTCAAGGAAGCCAACAACATCCTGCTGGAAAGCCATAAATCAGTTCTGCCCATCCTCGATGAGCAGGGACGACTGCAATCGTTGGTCTTCCGGAAAGATATAATCGATCATTTGAATAATCCGCTGGAAGTGCATGACGAGAAGAAGAGACTGTTATCCGCCGCTGCGGTTAATACTCATGATTATCAGCAGCGGGTTCCGGCCCTGGTCGAGGCCGGAGTTGATGTTCTGGCCATAGATTCTTCAGATGGGCATACCAGCTATCAGCAGGAGACCATTCACTGGATCAGGGATAATTATCCTTCTATTCCCGTAATTGGCGGGAATATCATCACTCGGGAAGGTTTTCGTTTTCTGGTTGAATCTGGCGCCGGAGCAGTGAAAGTTGGCATGGGCGGCGGTTCAATCTGTATTACACAGGAACAGAAAGGCACCGGCCGCGGTTTGGCCACCAGCATTATCGAAGTAGCTGCAGAGCGGGAGAACTATTTCAAAGAAACCGGGAAATATATTCCTCTGGTAGCGGATGGTGGAGTTACAACCACCAAGGATATCACTATTGCCCTGGCTCTGGGCGCGGATTACGTGATGATGGGACGTTATTTTGCCCGTATGGAGGAATCTCCCACCGAGAAGATCGTTGTGAACAACCGGGTGATGAAACCATATTGGGGAGAAGGCTCGGCCCGGGCCCGGGAATGGAAGAAATTGCGTTATCATCAGTCCCAGTTTGTGGAAGGAGTGGAAGGTCTGGTTGAATACGTAGGCAGATTGCGTGATAATCTGGAAGAAACCCTCTCCAAGATCAAGGCTTCCCTGTCAACCTGCGGAGTTAAAACAATCGGCGAATTCCATGAAAAGGCTGAACTCGAACTGGTATCTGCCCTTTCCATCCGGGAAGGTAAGGTACATGATATCTATCAGGGGACAGACTCACAGGAAACAAAAGAATACCGGGAACTGGATTCCTGAGGAAGGTATATGAACAGACAGAGCGGAGTGGATATCGATCTGGGGAACAGATGTTCCTCGAATGCCTATAACTGGGCCAGAAAAACTTTCATTAACCGGCAGCAGAAACCGGGGCAGCTTCTGCAGGGTCTGGACGGGGCATTTTCCAATGTGATGCAATTCAACGATGTACGCCTGGGAATATCTTCCGACGGTATCGGCACCAAGATTGAACTGGCAGAGAGAACCGGTATCTACCATACACTGGGCCATGATCTGGTGGCTATGACCGCCGATGATCTGGCAGCTAACGGCTTCGAACCAACCAGCCTTTCCAATATCCTTGATGTTGATATTCTCGATTATGAGATCGTGGATCAATTGATGCAGGGCTTACATGCTGCCGCCGGGCTGGCCGGCCTGGCCGTTACCGGGGGTGAAATTGCCGAACTGGGCAGCCGCATCGGAGGATATGGCAGCAGGATGCATTTCAACTGGTGCTCCACTGCCCTGGGATATCTGCCGGATCGGCTGGTAAAGCCTGTTGACGGCTCTCTGATCAGGGAAGGAGATATGATTATTTCTCTGGCCAGTCGTGGTTTCCGCAGTAACGGCTTCTCGCTGGTCCGCCGCATCATGACTGATAATTTCGGCCCGGATTGGCACCTGGTTTTATACGATAATGCTCGCACCTGGGGTGAAGTTCTTCTCACTCCGTCTCTTATCTATTGTACACTGATAAACACGTTGCTCACTCAGGAGCTGAATTTACACGGTATCGTGCATATCACCGGCGGCGGGATTCCGGACAATCTGGCCCGGGTCCTGAAACAGAGTGGCTGGGGTGCTGTGATAGATAAGCCCTGCCCGGCTCTGGCCTTCATGCTGCAGGTGCAGACAATGGGCAGGATCGCAGATCAGCAGGCCTACCGCCTCTGGAATATGGGGAACGGGATGCTG
>JAFGEH010000150.1 GCA_016931665.1 Candidatus Cloacimonadota bacterium
CCATGAACTTGATGGAATTTCTACGTAGCAGGCTGCAGGGGTGCTACTGCCTGCAGGAAAGCCTGGCACTTCACACCTGGTACAAAATTGGCGGACCAGCAGCAATCCTGGCCATGGTTTCCGATACTGAAAGTTTAAAGGAGCTGTTGGCAATCTGCAGGGAAGAGAAAGTTCCCTGGTTTATTCTGGGTAAAGGAGCTAATGTTCTGGCCAGCGACGAAGGTTTTGCCGGTGTTGTCATAAAACTAACGGGAGAGTTTACCCAGTTCAAGGCGGGGAATCTGACCCTGGAAGCTGGTGCAGCCATGGATCTGCAGGAGTTGATTATATTCTGTGAACAGAAAGGCTGGGGTGGATTGGAATATCTCAGCGGCATCCCCGGGACCATCGGCGGAGCCCTTACCATGAATGCGGGAACTGATAAGGTGGTGATCGGTGATCTGGTGGAAGAAGTCACTGTTCTTGACGCAGAGCTGATCATCAGGCGGCTTCCGGCCCGGGAGATCGAATTCGGATATCGGCAGGTACCTGAGCTCCGTGATAAGGTGATCCTCGGCTGTCAGCTCCGCCTGCAACAGGATGATACTGACCGGCTTCGGAAGATCCGGCTGGAGCAACTGGCCTGGCGCCGGGAGAAGCAGCCCCTGGATTATCCATCCTGTGGCAGCGTCTTCAAGAGACCACCCGGAGATTTTGCTGGCAGGTTGATCGAGGCGGCGGGATTAAAGGGATATCGCTACGGCGAGGCCATGATCTCCGATAAACATGCCGGATTCATTGTCAATCTGGGAAAGGCCAGAGCTTCCGATGTGGAATATCTCATCAACATGATCCGGGAAAAGGTGTGGGCAGAGTTCCGGGTTAAACTGGAAACAGAAGTAAAATATCTGGGTAATACAGACAGGTTAGGTTGACACAATGAATTATATATTCATAGTTTCCGATGGAACCGGTAAGACGGCTGAGCAAGCTCTACAGGCAGCTCTGGTACAATTCCCGGCTGTTGAAGTGGTGATCAGAAAAAGTACCAGGGTAAATGATGAGGATGAGATTGTGAGGGTTATCGATGAAGCCCGACGATTGAACGGCTTCCTGGTCCATACCCTGGTCTCGCATCAGATGAGAAATTTCATGATACTGCAATGCCGGCTGAATAATGTTGAAAATATTGATCTGATGGGACCTTTTCTTTCCCGCTTATCCACCCAGCTGGCAATTTCTCCCTCAGAGAAACCCGGATTGATGCAGCATCTGAACGAAGAATATTTCCGGCGGGTGGAAACCATGAATTTCGCCTTTAAACATGATGACGGACAGAGGCCGGAAGAACTGGAGAAAGCTGAGATTGTACTTCTGGGTGTTTCCCGGACTTTCAAGACACCGTTAAGCGTTTATCTGGCCTTCAAACGCTGGCTGGTGGCTAATGTGCCAATTATTTATAATATCCCTCCACCTGCCCAGATCTTTGATCTGCCTGCGGATCGGGTATTCTGTTTAACCACCAATCCAGCCCGTTTAACGGAATTACGCCAGGTGCGCCGTCAGAAATGGGGAGATACTTCCGGTGATTATGCCCGTTTTGAATTTGTGAAACAGGAACTGGCCTATGCCAGTGATATCTTTGCCAGAAATCCGAAATGGACAAAAATCAGTGTGACCAATAAAGCCATCGAGGAAATTGCTTCTGAGATAATTGTCCTGAAACAGGCTCACTCTATTGTAAAGAATGAAGATCATGATGATTATTAACTGATTTCATTTATCAATATATCTGTTCCAATGGCATTTTTATTTGACATTTCCCGGGAGCAGGAAGATTAATAATAAAAAAAATATGGAGGTGTGGTCATGAGCAGTAAAAAAACTTTCTGGAATATGCTGATTGCCGCTTTTGTAACTTATTGCATCTATAAATTCTTCAAATCTTCCATGAAGATAATCAACGATAATATGGAAGATACCGAGGAGAAGTAACAGAGTCTGTTCTGAAATGCCGGGCAATATACTGAAACCGGATAACCTTACCCATTTATCATGTTTTTCAGTATTGATTCCGTCGGGGTTGACCTGCCGGGTGTTTTCCTTTTCATAATGATATCGAGCAATATACTGTTTCTGAATTGACCATTTAATTTTTTTTAAAAAAATCTTTACGCAGCCGGAATTCAAAATATCTTATTGCACAGAAATTTTCACAGGCGGAAATTATGGAAGAATTGAACGGATTACTGCTGGAAGATGTTGACTTGATCCTGGAGAATTTACCGGAAGGAGAAGAAGTTATCATCATCCGGGAGACCAGTGTGGAACATGAACAAACTTTTACTCTGCGCATAGATGCCGAGCTTTACAGTGATATCGAGGATCTCATCTATCTCAGCAGGAAAGAACATGAGGAATTCGAAAAGGAATACGGCCCGGACTATGATAATGATCTGGAAATTCTGGAGGATGATGATATTCATCATGATGAATATGATGAAGAAGAAGAGGATGACGATGACCGATAAATGCTCCGCACGCAGCTTTCCTCTGTAGATGGATAAACAGGAATCACTTGGAATAACCCTTCTTTTTCCTGAAAGAAAAATATACTATCATATCGAATTTTTCGAGTAAAAAGGATTATCAGAAATTCACGGCAGGATATTTTCGAAAAATAGATTGCCTAAAAAAAGGCAGTGAAAAAGTGTGCAACCATGCGCCCGTAGCTCAGCTGGATAGAGCACCAGATTCCGGTTCTGGGTGTCGGGGGTTCAAATCCTCTCGGGCGTACCATTTTTTTTAATTAACAATTAGTAATTAGTAATTATGAATTACCTTATGGTTCTTGGGAATTTGGCTCCGTTACGCCACCTCAAACAGGATGATAGTCCATTTTTGTCATTGTTAATCCTATCCAACCCGACAGGCATTTGTTCGCTTTGCTGCGCCTGACAATCCCGTGTTCGCTTCGCTACGCCTGGCAGGCAGGATGACAGTACTTCTTATATTCTTAATTCTTACTACTGGCTTCTATATTCCTACTTATGACTTCTCTGATAAATTGACAAATCGCAGATAATATGTGGTTTACTAGAAAAAAAATGGTGGGTGATACGGGATTCGAACCTGTGACCTCTACGATGTGAACGTAGCGCTCTAACCGGCTGAGCTAATCACCCACTACAGTATTATCAAATTATCTGCCTGTATTCAGTCAAGAAGTAAAATGAGTTGAAAAATCAATTCATCAGAAAGAACCTTTCTGGCTTTTATTGTTCAGTTGTTGTCAGTAGCATTCTGGAATTAAGCTCTTAGGAATATCATCCTGCTCAGGCGGAATCGTTTGATCTCGGTTCGATTAAGATAAAAAGGCTGCCGTAAGGGCAGCCTTTCTATTATTATTTCAAATGTTTGTTATTCCTATTCAACCAGGGCAGCCTGAGCTGCAGCCAGTCGGGCGATGGGAACGCGGTAGGGCGAGCAGCTCACATAGTTCATTCCGACTTTATGGCAGAATTTGACCGATTCCGGTTCTCCGCCATGCTCGCCGCAGATGCCCACTTTCAGATCAGGTCTGGTTTCCCTGCCACGGGATGTGCCCATCTCCACCAGTTGCCCCACACCTTCCTGATCCATTATCTGGAAGGGATCATACTTGAGTAGTCCTTTTTCCAGATAGATAGGCAGGAATCTGCCGATGTCGTCACGACTGTAACCGTAGGTCATCTGGGTTAAATCATTGGTCCCGAAGCTGAAGAATTCGGCATATTTTGCTACCTCACCGGCTGTGAGGGCTGCTCTGGGGATCTCGATCATTGTTCCCACCAGGTAATGAATTTCATCCTTTCTTTCCGCAAAGATTTTTTCCGCTGTGCTGCGAATGATTTTTTCCTGCATCACAAATTCCTGCCACGTTCCGATGAGGGGAACCATGATTTCGGGAATAGCCCTGATCCCCTTGGCTTTCAGGTTTAGGGCAGCTTCGATGATGGCTCTGGTCTGCATTTCGGTGATCTCGGGATAAGTATTCCCCAGCCGGCAGCCCCGGTGACCCAGCATGGGATTCACTTCTTCCAGGCTGTGCACCCGGGATTTGATTTCATCCAGGCTGAGATTCATTTCTCTGGCCATTTCCTGTTGGCCTTTTTCATCTTTGGGAACAAATTCATGTAAAGGAGGATCCAGCAGGCGAACCGTTACCGGCAGATCATGCATGGCTGAAAAAATACCTTCAAAATCAGCTCGCTGGATGGGTAGAAGTTTATCCAGGGCAACCCGGCGTCCGGCTTCATCCCTGGCCAGGATCATTTCCCGGACAGCTTTGATGCGGTCACCTTCAAAGAACATGTGTTCGGTCCGGCAAAGCCCGATTCCTGCCGCACCGAAACCACGGGCGACTTTACTGTCATGAGGAGTATCGGCATTGGTGCGGACCTTCAGGCGGGAATATTTTTCACAGAGTTGCATCAGTTCCCCGAAATCTCCGCTCAATTCAGGATTACGGGTGGAGACCTGACCGTCATAGACTTCACCGGTGGAACCGTTCAAGCTTATCCAGTCCCCTTCTTTATATGTTTTAGCTTCAACTTTCATGGTTCTGGCTTTGTAATCAACCCTGATAGTTCCAGCCCCGGAGACGCAGCATTTTCCCATGCCTCTAGCGACCACCGCGGCGTGGGAGGTCATTCCTCCCCGGGCGGTGAGGATGCCTTCGGCCACGTTCATACCGCTCAGGTCTTCCGGCGAAGTTTCGATGCGGACCAGGATCACTTTTTTCTTTTCAGAGTGCCATTTCTCGGCATCATCGGCAAAGAAGACGATCTGGCCGGTTGCAGCGCCGGGGGAAGCCGGCAAACCTTTGGCCATGACCTCTGCCTTTTTGATCGCTTCCGGGGTGAATACGGGATGCAGGAGCTCATCCAGTTTGTTGGGTTCCATTCTGAGCAGAGCCTGTTTTTCATCGATTATACCTGATTTGAGCATATCAATGGCAATCTTGACCATAGCCACACCGGTTCTTTTACCGTTCCTGGTCTGCAGGATCCAGAGTTTGCCTTCCTGAATGGTGAATTCTAAGTCCTGCATGTCGCGGTAATGGTTTTCCAGTTGAGTTTCGAAGGCACAGAGTTCCCGATACAGCTCCGGCATAGTTTCTTCCAGGGATGGATACAGCCTGGCTCGGTCTGCTTCGGAGATGTTCTGCAGCCTGGCCCAGCGGCGGGAACCTTCCAGAGTTATCTCCTGGGGCGTGCGGGTGCCAGCTACCACATCTTCACCTTGAGCATTTATCAGGTATTCACCGTTGAAAATATCCTCTCCGGTTGCAGCATCACGGGTAAAAGCCACTCCTGTGGCCGAATTTTCTCCCATATTGCCATAGACCATGGCCTGTACATTGACTGCCGTGCCCCAGGCATCGGGGATATTATTGAGCTTACGATAGACCCGGGCCCTTTCATTGTCCCAGCTGTTGAAGACGGCGATAATGGCTCCCCACAGCTGCTCCCAGGCATTTTCCGGGAAATCATGACCAGTCTGCTGCTTGATTGCCTGTTTGAATCTGCTGACCAGATCCTTAAGGTCGGTAACCGTCAGTTCCAGGTCGTTTTCAATATTTCTTTTTTCTTTAAGCTCTTCGATAATGGCTTCGAAAGGATCGATTTCTTCCCTGGAAACGGGTTTCATACCCAGCACCACGTCTCCGTACATCTGTACGAAGCGGCGATAGGAATCCCAGGCAAATCGTTCATTACCGCTCTTCCGGGCCAGACCCTGGACAGCTTTATCATTCAATCCCAGATTCAAAACAGTATCCATCATGCCTGGCATGGAGGCCCGGGCTCCGGATCTTACAGAAACCAGGCAGGGATCCTGTTCATCTCCGAACTTGCTACTCATGAGCTTCTCAATATTTCTGATCCCGGCTCCAACTTCATCCCAGAGTAATTTCTGAATTTTTTCCGGCCCCAGTTGATTATATTCTATACAAGCTTCAGTAGTGATAGTGAAACCCGGGGGGACAGGTAAACCCACCAGATTCATCTCGGCCAGATTAGCTCCTTTGCCTCCTAACAGGCTTTTCATATCGGCTCGCCCCTCGGCTTGACCATCCCCGAACAGGAACACTCTTTTCTTCTCCATTTGAACTCCTTATTTTATTTTATGATAATAAATTAACATTATCGCCCGCAAAGTCCAAGCTTCTGAAAATTAATTCCCCGGACAGCTGCTTATCCTGTCAATTAAAAAACATACAGCAACAATTTTGAAAGATTGTCATGATAATTTATTAGACAGCGGGAAGCCGGCTATTTAATTTACCTGCAGGGAGAATGAGGATGGATTATCAGAGATCGGGTAATTATTATATCCTGCGGCTTGATGCGGGAGAGGAAATTGTAACGGAAATGAAGAAGTTCTGCGAACAGCAGGGCATCAGATTGGGTACTGTCCAGGCTATTGGCGCGGTGAATAAGGCCATTGTTGGCTTATATGATCCAGTGGCCCGGGAATATCATTCCCGGCTGCTGGAAGGTGATATGGAAATCACCTCTCTATTGGGCAACATCACAACTATGGCCGGGCAGGTTTATCTTCATCTGCACGTAAATCTGGCGGATGCAGAACAACATACTCATGGTGGCCATCTGAATAAAGCTGTGGTCAGTGCCACCTGCGAAGCAGTGATAACAGTAATGCCGGGAGAAGTAGAACGGATTTTTGATGATAAGATCGGGCTCAACCTGCTGGCTTTTGGCAGAGAAAAAGGCTCCCACCATTGATGGAAGCCTGAAAGTGGTACACCCGTAGGGACTCGAACCCTAGACCCGCTGATTAAGAGTCAGCTGCTCTACCAACTGAGCTACGGATGCAGAGCAAGGTGCAAATTCCAGGAGCTCCCGGTAGATGTCAACGGTTTTTTAGACAGGTAATGTCAATTGCCGTTGACAAATTCACAACTGCCCGTAAACAGACATATTAAAATGGTTTTATCGAGGTTTTCAGGATAATGATCTCTGTATTGATAAAAAAGGAAATGCACAGGTTTCTGGAAGAAGCAAAGCTTGCCTGTGATTTTCTGTTCGGCACACTCGGTTACGAATACAGATACATAAACCGTGAAGATGAGTTGAGGAGAAACGAGATACTATTCATTTACGGTGTTCTGGAACCGACCCGGGATGAAATGTATGAAATGGCCTTGCAGAGAATCGCCTTTTTCATTCCTCTTCAACCTGATCTACTGCAACCGGGGAAACTCAACCGCGATCAGATCAGGGAAATGATCAGGGAGATCAAATATCTGCGCCACACTCCGCTACTGGCCGGGCGCGACCTGGAATCCCCACTCTACTATTATAAAAACAACGATATTTTTTTCGGTAAATATAATTTTGACCTGTTGGGGAATATCTTCTTTCATTTAGTGAATTATGAATACTATTCCATTGAAGCCAGAGATAAGTTTGATCGGGTTTCCGACAATATGTCAGCCTTTGCCGAGTATGGCCAGTTCCCTTTCATCAACACGCTGTTGTGGCTGGTGGAAGAAACAGTTAAGGATGCGCTGACAGAGAGAGCTGATTATTTACTTCTGAAGAAGGATTACTGGCCCGGGGGGCAGCCCTATGCTGCCGCTCTTTCCCACAATGTGGAAAGTTTACGGAAATGGACCTTCGGCTCAATTTTAAAGAGCACCTTTACTGATTTGCTTATCTTCTACAAAATCCGATATATAATCAGGAATATTTCGCGCAAGGTAAGGTATATAGCCACTAATATCGAGGAATACTGGAATTTTGATATCATCAGCGAGATTGAGCAGGAGCAGGGCGTTAAAAGCACATTCTTTTTCATCATGGAAAAAGAACCAGGGCAGATTACCGATTATTCCCCTGTAGACAGGGATATCCTGGAAGAAGTTCAAACGTTGATGAAGACGGATTATGAGATAGCCCTGCTGGCTTCTCTGGAATCGAGCAGGACAGATGCGATCCGGAAACAGAAGGAAACATTGCTGGATATTACCGAGGAGCATAAGATCGGAGTCCGCCAGAGTAGAAACAGGCTGGAGCCGGATGTGACACCCCAATATCATAACAAGTATGATTTCTATTATGATTCGTCTCTGGGATTTTGTGAAACGAACGGTTTCAAGAATGGTTTCGGTTTTCCCGTGCAGCAGGTCATCACCGGTAAAGAAGAAAGAGGGAAATTCCGCTTCTCAAACGGCCAGTGCCTGGAATTACCCCTGGTATTCTCCGATGGCAACCTAATTCTGTCCAAAGCCCGGCAGGTGGGCTACGAGCAAGCGAGATCCAGCCTTGAATTCCTGATATCACTCCTGAACAAATTTAATGGATTTCTGGGAGTGAATTTCTCGGTGCATAATTTTGCCGAGTTAACTTATGATAATCAATTATATATGCAGCTTTTGAACAAACTCAAAGCTGATAACGCTTACATCGGCCGCTTCCGTGATCTGGCCAGCTGGTGGAGGAAAAGAAGAGCGATTCGGATGGCAGAAGATAGCAGCGAGATCAGGATAAATTTTCCCGAGGCTGTGCAGAGCATGTGTTTTCTTCTCTTTGGTCAGTTTCAGGTAAACCAGGTAGAGGGTGCAAAAGCTGAAATAATGGGTAACAGGATTTTTCTACGGGAAATCGCCACCGGTAAAACCGTGATTCTGAGACTTAACAGGCAGCGCCGGCAGCCGGATGAGGTGGATAATGCCTAAATTGCTGCTGTTTTCCTATTTCTATCCGCCGCTGGGTGGCCCAGCAGTCCAGCGCCCGTTAAAACTCATCAAGTACCTGGTTGCCCAAAACTGGCAGGTGGATGTTATCAGCAAGGATGATGTTTACTATCATTCCCGGGATAAGGAACTGGCCCGGGAGGACAGGGCGGAGAAAGTGATCCGGGTGAGCTCCGGGGAGCCCATGGCTCTGCTGAACCGTATCGAAAGTAAACATCAGGGCTGGGGTTCGGCCGTTTATTTCCGCACTCCGGAATTTCTGAAAAGCCTGGTCCGCCGCAGTTATTTCATAGATGATAAGCATGCCTGGCTCAAGCCGGCAGTAGCCACAGCGTTGGACCTGTGCCGGGAAAACAGGTACGAAGCGGTGATGGCTACCATGGGACCATTCACAGCCGGAGTGGCAGCCTACAAGGTAAGTCGCTACTTGAAGATCCCTTTAATTATAGATTATCGTGATCATTGGAATCTCAATCCCTATATTTCCTATCTGACCTGTATCCACCGGTGGCTGGCCCGGTCCTGGGAGAAACGCCTGTTGCGAACAGCTTCCCTCATCACGGTGGTGGGAGAAAAAATGGGGGAGGAGCTGGTGCAGAGTTTCCGGATACATCCAACCCGGCTGCAGGTTATGTACAATGGCTGGGATGAAGATGATTTCCGGGATCTGCAATCCGGACCTACTACCGGTGGCAACAGGGTTTTCAGCTATATCGGTAATTTTTACGGGCAGAGGACTCCGCGATATTTCCTGCTAGCCATCCAGGAATTGTGGCAGGAGAAGAAACTGCCTGACAAACTGAAGTTATTGTTCGTAGGCAATTATTACCGGGAGACTCAGC
>JAFGEH010000151.1 GCA_016931665.1 Candidatus Cloacimonadota bacterium
AGTAATATTTTCTCCCGGTAAGGGGACAATATACGGGCAACTTCCAGGTCCAGATCAGTTGCTCCAACTTTGGCATCCACCAGAAATATCACCAGATCAGCTTCCTCGATGGCTATCTCCGCCTGAAATTTCACCGCCTTGTCAATCTCATCTTCAGCTTTGGGAATAATGCCACCGGTATCTACCACAATAAAGGATATCCCTGCCCAGTAGGTTTCCTGATATAACCGGTCCCGGGTAATACCCTCCTGTGCATCGACTATGGCCAGACGTTTCCGGCAGATTCGATTGAAAAGCGTTGATTTCCCAACATTGGGACGCCCAACTATTGCTAAAATATTCTTCATATACCAGACCTGGAATTTTAATATCTGTCAATCTTCAGCTACCTGGCAATTTGTCAAACTAAATCAATAAAATCCTCATTACAAGCCAACTCTGATGAATTTGACCCTGAATTTCCACTCCCTTTTTTACGCGGAAATTGTATTTATTAAACTTGACACTTCCTGGTTCTGCAAAAGTTTCTGAACCTTGCCTGATTAAGGAGGTTGCATGATTAAAAAGGAAATTATAGGCAGAGTGTTGGAGAAAGCGCTCTCCGGTGGTGCTGACTTCGCTGAACTTTTTATTGAAGACACTTACGCTTCATCTATTCATTACAATACCAGCCAGACAAAACATAGCATTGTTGGAAATGATTCCGGTGCCGGCATCAGAGTGTTCTACGATCATACGGCAATCTATGCTTATACCAACGATCTAAGTGAAAATGCACTGATTAAGGCAGCCAGCGCCGTCAGTCAGGCTGCGTCAGGTAATAACAGAGTGCAGCTTGCCGATTTCAGAGCTGAAAAGATAAAAAATCAACATCCAGTGATTGTTCCGAACAACACCGTCCCCAAAAAGGATAAGATAGCATTCCTCCGTCAGATAGATCAGGCTTCCCGGCAATATAATGATCTGATCACTCAGGTAGATATCAGTCTCACTGAAAGAATGCAGCAGATCATGATAGCCAACAGTGAGGGATTACTGGCAGAAGATCATAGAAATTATTCACGGGTCTATGTAAGTTCTATAGCTTCCCGGGGCAATGAGAAGCAGACCGGCTCGGAAGGACCTGGAGGAATGGCAGGTTATGAATTCTTCCAGCAGCTTGATCCTGAAGAACTTGGCAGAAATACTGCTGCTGTCGCCGTCCTTATGCTGAAGGCCAAATATGCACCCAGTGGAAAATTCCCGGTGGTTATCGATAACGGCTTTGGCGGAGTTATCTTTCATGAAGCCTGTGGACATGCTCTGGAAACCACTTCTGTGGCCAAAGGAGCCTCGGTTTTCGCCGATAAGCTCGGCCAGCAGATAGCTAGCCCTGTGATAACAGCTATAGACGACGGAACCATCCCCAACGCCTGGGGCAGCGAAAATATCGATGATGAAGGAACTCCTACCGAAAAAACTATCCTGATCCAGGACGGCATTCTGAAGTCATTTATGATCGATCGTCTGGGCGGTTTGAAAATCGGCCTGAAATCCACCGGCAGCGGTAGAAGAGCTTCCTATATGTATGCTCCTACTTCCCGCATGCGCAACACCTATATTGCTGCCGGAGAGCATCAACTTTCAGACCTGATCTCTTCCATCGATTATGGGATCTATGCCAGAAAAATGGGTGGCGGTTCTGTTCTTCCCGGTACGGGAAATTTCAATTTCGCCGTTGCTGAAGGATACATGATCCGTCACGGCAAAATAGAAGAACCTGTTAGAGGTGCCACCCTCATCGGAAATGGTCCGGAAGTTCTCATGAAAATCAGCATGGTTGCCGATAATCTGGCTCATGCCCAGGGAATGTGCGGCTCTCTGAGCGGCAGCCTGCCAGCCAACGTTGGCCAACCTGCCATTAAAATCGATGAAATAGTCGTCGGTGGAAGATAACAGGAGGAAGAATGTACCAGAAAGAATTTGAATATATTCTGAATTACGCTGCAGATAAATCCGATGATATAGAAATCCTGCTGGCAGCCAGCAACTCTTTCACCGTCAGAATTCATAAACAGAATATCGAAGGTTTCAACTATGCGGATACCAAAGGCATCGGTGTTCGTCTGATCCGCCAGGGCAAGATCGGTTATGCCTATACCGATAAATTCACTCCTGAAGCATTCAGGATGATCGTTGATGAAGCAATAGCCAACAGTATCGTCGTAGAAACTGATGATATTGTTATCCTGGAAAACTATCCTGATGTGGATCATAAACCTGAGGTCTATTCTCCGGAGCTGGACACTCTGCAGGTTTCCGCAAAAGTGGATTTTGCCCGGCAACTGGAAAATATCGCCCTGTCCATTGATGAGAGGATAATTAATGTCCCCAATGCCGTGTTTGGAGATGCCCGGGGCTATTGGAAAATTGTCAACTCCCGTGGATTATCCAAGGAAGACCGACAGAATTATGCCTATTCCTATGTATCCACTCTCGCTGCTCAGGATAATGACAAACGTATGGCAGTTGAATTTCATATCGGCCGTGATTTTTCCAAATTCAAGGCGGAACAGATAGCTCGCAATTGCGTTAAAAAAAGCATTGATCTGCTGGGCGGTGAAATACTTCCTTCCGGAACGTATCCCGTTGTCTTCAATAATGAAATGATGACTGCCATGCTGGGTACTTTCTCCGGATTATTCAGTGCTAAAAATGTTCAGGAGGGTAAATCCCTGCTTAAGGATAAACTTGGTAAAACCATTGCAGATAGTCAGGTAACCCTGATCGACGATGCTCTGCATCCCGCCGGATATTCTACCCGCGCCTTCGACAGTGAAGGTTATCCTTCCCAGAAAACCATTCTGATTGACTCAGGTGTGCTGAATTCATATCTGCATAATACAATTACAGCCCG
>JAFGEH010000152.1 GCA_016931665.1 Candidatus Cloacimonadota bacterium
ACCTGGCATTATGCCGATGTAGATAACCTGAACACCGACCAGATGTTTGCCGGCAACCTTACTTATAATGTTCTGAGCTCAGATCCGGCTGCCATTATGCCTCATCTGTTCAAAGGCTTTGACGACAGCTTTGCCGGGAAAGTTGAGGCCGGTGATATCATTATTGCGGGTGATAATTTCGGTTGCGGAAGTTCGCGGGAACATCCAGCTGTTGGCCTGGCACATGCCGGGATTAAGGCTGTAATTGTTAAATCTGTGAACCGGATATTCTACCGCTCTTCAGTGAATCAGGGATTACCCATAATTGTACTGCCGGAAATGGTGAAAGCCTATCGGCCTGGAGATGAGGTGAACGCAGATCTGGAAAAAGGACTGATCAGGGTCAATGACCAGGAATTTAAATTTGAGCCCTTACCCGATAAATTGATGGAGATTCTTAAATTTAAAGGTCTGGTGAACTGGATAAAGAATAACTGATACAACGGAAAGCCATCGTTCAGCGAGCGGTGGCTTTTCTCGTTAAATATTGCCAGGCATTAGCTAAATGCGATTCAAAATCATCCGGATACCCATGTCCTAATTCACTGATTATTGAGAATCGGCAAGGTAGGCCTTCCTGTTGGAAAACTTGGGACATTTCTTTCTGTTGTCCCAGGTAAAAATCATTTTCGCCGCCTATCATTACGCCTTTCAAATTGTTCCAGGCAGCTTTCCGTACAGCTTCTGAACTGAATCCAGTCGGCTTCCCGGGGCAGATCACCAGAAAACCGGTAATGGGAAAAACCTGGTTGAGGGCCAGATCAAGAGCCATTGAACCACCGGCTGATATACCAGCAATTATTACATTTTCTGATTGGATTCTGTAATCATTTCTTATTTCTTCATAAATCAACTTCAAATCGTTTCTTAAACGCTCATCACCGCTGCGCCAGCCAAAATTCCTGGTATCATAATGCAGATAAGACCGGGGGAAAACTGTCAGAAAATTGCTCTGCAATATCTCAGATTGCCACTCTTCTTTTACCCGTTCCAGATTGCTGCCACCACCGTGCAATACGATTAATAAAGGATAAGCGGTTTCAGGACAAAAGCCGTAAGGCTCCCGGACTTCATATATTGTACTGGATAATTCCAGGGCAGCAGCCCTTAGCGCCCTGTCTTTAACTTCCAGTTCTGAAAATTTTTCATTGTTGGCATATTGGCTGTATTGTGGGAGACGGCTGTCCAGAAAAAAGAAGAACCCGAGTTCATGGCCCTGAGCCCAGCTGGCAAAAACCTTATCCGTCTGTCCCATTTTACTATGAATGTATGCCAATTCCCGGATCAGTTCAAAATGATAATCCGACAGGATATCCTGCATACTCTTTGTCAGAAGCAGGGCTTCTTCAAACCGCTTCTGTTCTTCCAGACGGTTAACCTGCTCCTGGAACTGAACGAAATCTGCCGGTAAAAAGGTCTCCTCACAACTGATCAGGTATAGGCAAATCAGGGAAAGGATAAAAAGTAATTTCATTTTTCTATTTGTAATGAATGGAAAGAATTAGAAAAGTTAATCATCAGATGAGTTTAACGGATCAACGTTGTTATTCTCTACAAAAGACAGAGTCGATTTCAGTGTTTTCTTTGGTAAGCCGAAAAGAGCACAGCGGCTCAGACTGATCTTCGGCTGTTCCAGATGGATGAATCCCAGCTTTGAAGCAAGATTGATACTCGATTCAAAATCATTCTTAACGGACTTGGCTCTGGGATCTACCAGCAGCCAGCGACCACCCGGTTTCAGGTGAAACTTGATGCCCGTAAAAAACCTGCTCAGATCAGAAACTTCATGAGCCATCCAGAAAGTAAGTACAAAATCGGCTGGCTCATATACCGGCAATTCACCTGCAACACTCAGAAAGGTCTTGATCCTGTTGAGATATCCCGCTTTACCGGCCCGGTGATTAAGATTTTCCAGTAATTTCTGTTGCGCATCAACTGCCAGGACTTTCCCGGATGATCCTACAATACGGGCCATAGGTAATGTGAAATAACCATTTCCGCAACCTACATCCAGGGCGATCATCCCGAACCTGAGGTAAGGGGACACAATTTTGGCTGGATTATGGATTATTCTTCTGAAAGGTGAATTTATTAAACCTTCCAGCCACCTGGGGAAAACTGATTCAGTCATGGTCTATTCCCTTTATAAGTTCCCCCCAGTCTCCCAGGGCAGGATTTTTCTCAATATCAGGGTGGTTCCACGATTATTCCGGCCCGACAACTTAATGAATAGGGTTGTATCATTAACCAGTTTATACTCGATGGAAGTGGGAAAATCGTGTTCCGGATTAGAAAATACCAGGTGATGGTGTTTGCTCTCTGTCAGACGAAAGGAAATCTCTTCACTTTTATTTTGTTCAGGGTCCAGAGCCAGGTAGAATATTTCACCCTCAATAACCTTCAAAGCCAGCTTCTCAGAAAAAACCGTGTCTCCGGCTTCTATCATCACTCCATGGCCCAGGTAGGTCGAATCGTTAATTATCTGCCAGGATTCCTCAAAGGAGAAAGTATCATTATTAGTCAGCCAGGTACCCAGCAGCCAGTTGAAATCTTCCAACCCGGGTGTTATTTTCTGAGTGCAACCGGCGAATAAGATAAATATATAGAAAAATAACTTAACTTTCATTGCTGCTCCTTGGAACTACATTGAGATATCGATTTTAAGTCGTCAAGTTAGATATTGAACATCAGCCACAGTCTCTCAGAAAGAAATCGGATCCGTTAAGAAAGTTTTTGCATTATAGTTTCAAGGTATCTCGATTTCAGCTGCCTGCTGGCCAGAATCTGCTGGAGGGGAGGAAGTTTCAGGACTACTCCCAACAGGGTAGCCAGGGCGCGATGACTCCAGAGAACCTGGTTATCGAAGATCAGATTCTGCAGTTTACCCCTTTCAATAGCCATTACCACTACCTTGTGAGCACCATTGACAGGAGTGATCACCCTTTTCTCCCTGCTTTTCAAGCTTAAGGCCTGAGTGGAGCAGGAACGAACACAAAGTCCACAACCCAGGCAGCGAGATTCATCCACCCGGGCCAGTTTGCGCTTGCTTTGCACTGGATCATTGGCAGATATTAAGGTCATGGCTTCCACCGGGCAGATTTCCACACATTTTCCGCAGCCTGTACAGAGTTCTGTACGAATCTCCGGTAGGAAATTGCTGGTATGAATCGGATTCAGAACGGCAAAACGCCTGGCTGCCAGTAAAGCTTCACAGCAGCAGCTGCAGCAGTTGCAGATGAAATTCACACTCTGGCGCACGTTTTCTCCGAATTGTACCAGATGATGATCGTATGCTTCCTGCAGCAGGTCTAGCCCTTCCTGAACATCTATCTGCCGGGCATGGCCATGCTTACTCAGGGAGGCAGCTGAGTTGTTGAAGGTCATACAGATTTCTCTGGGTGCGTCACAAGCCCTGTTCAGATGCTCCATCTTATGCCGGCAGTAACAGATACCTACCGCACGATGGGAGGCCGTTTTAATCACTTCGGAAGCCCTTTCGTAATCAAGGACGAACAGGGCATTTTCTTCAGAAAGGGCAGGTTCATGCACAAAGGTCCTTCCCAGCTGGGTTTCACCGTCGCAGAACAGGGACTTGATAAAATCCTCTTCCACATTCATATACTGGTAGAAAAGCTCACTCAGGGCTTTCTGGTCTATATCCTGCCGGATACGCATCAGGGAGAACTCAAAAAACCCGGCCATGGGCGGCGGCAATACATATAATTGTTCACCGTTCTGCTCGATATCTACCAGCAGGGCTTTACCTGCCATTGCTTCCAGAAGCTTTCTGGTTTCCACAAGTGGTATCTTCCAGATCCGGGCTGCCCGTTCCGCACTGAAAGGGCGCACCGGTAATCTGGCAATCAACCCGGCTTCCTTCTCTGTGAAAATAATTTGCAGTATCCTGTATAGCAATTCAGAGGAAGGTGCCCCCTGAGGCAGTAGATTTATCCGCCGCACTAATTCACTGTAGGATGATTTCAGAGTATGATGAGCCATAATTTCTACCTTTCCTGACTTGTCTATTTCCCGATACAGAAATTGGCGAATATCCGGTTCAGGATGTCATCGGAAGTGATACTGCCGATTATCTCTTCCAGGGCCGAGGAGGCTTCCTGCAGATCAAAAGCGGTAAATTCGTATCCCAGGCCGGTGCGGATGGAATCAATACCCTTCTCAACAGAGGTCACTGCTTTCCGGACAGCTGCGATCTGTCTGGTATTGGTCAGAATGCCGGAATGCAGATCTTCATCTGAAATCTCTATTTTAGAGAGCAAGGCGTCTTTCAAAGGTTGTAAACCATCCGGATTCAGAGTGGAACAGGGCAAATAGCCCCTGGCGGTGTATTCCTCAATCAGCGCAGAGGGATGCAGGTCTATCTTGTTTAA
>JAFGEH010000153.1 GCA_016931665.1 Candidatus Cloacimonadota bacterium
ATTGGATTGAAAACCCAGACCATCGGAAATTCCTACGGCAATGGCAATTATTCCCTTCAGGGAAGCTGCCAGTTCGACTCCTTTGATATCTCGGCTGAACTCGAATTTAAGCCGGTCATTTTCCAGTCTGCTTTGCAATTGCAGGAGAAGAGCAACGTTCTTGGAAGCCAGAACAGCTTTGGCCGGTTGTCCTTCTGCCAGTTCCCGGGCGATGGTGGGGCCGGAGAGGGTGGCGAACTTAATTTTCGGCATGCGGGCAAAAAAATGCTGTCCCACAGTAAGCAGAGTAGAATGTTTCACTCCCTTGGAAGCGTTGAGAATTATACAGTCTTCAATACCGGCAGCCAGGAATTCATCTATCAGATCGATGACTTTGCGGGAAGGAATGGCAATTATGATAACGTCATTAGATTTTATCTCCCGGCTGAATTTCTTTTCAACAAGTACATTCTTTCCTAATTTAATACCGGGCAGAAAAGGTTTATTTTCTCCTGTCTGATTGATTTCATCAGCTTCTTTCTGGCTGATTGTCCAGAGATGAACTTTATGCTTTTGAGAAAAGAGTAAAGCCAAGGTTGTACCCCAGTTTCCTGAGCCGATGATAACGGTTTTGCCCAGTTTGGGTACCGATTCGGTATAATCACTCATCAATCTCCCCCTCTGTAGAATACAAACAAAGTCGGAAGAAGGAATTTATAAGTAAAGAATTTTTTTGCTGTGGAAATCAACAGAATGAGCAAAAAGAAATGGTGGGTGATACTAGATTCGAACTAGTGACCTCTACGATGTCAACGTAGCGCTCTAACCAACTGAGCTAATCACCCGCAGCGCGAAAAAAATTCGAGGCGGAAGATTATGTCAAGAGTTTTGTCCTGCTTAAACTGGCATCTATCTTTTAGTACAGATCAGGTTTATCCTGCGGGGGAGAAGATCAATGGTGAAATGCAGGGGGTTCGTTAACTCTGGCAGTTCGCCATCATAGTAGATGGGCAGGACCTGGCTGGTTTTTACTTCGATACGATCAGTCTGCCTGATCTCTACTTCCGGCTGTTCCAGATGTTTCCCCGAGATGGCAGTGGGTAGTAATTGCAGCAGTCGCAGCAGTTTGATTTTTTTGATCAGGCAGATATCGAATCTGCCGTCATCCACCTTAGCATGGGGAGTGAGCAGGAAGCCCCCACCGGTGGATAAGCCGTTGCCAATACTGATCAGCAATACTGAAATATCAAATTGCTCACCATTCAGCGTGATCTCCATTTTATGAGGCTTCAATTTGACCAGAGCCTTCATAACCGCCAGCAGATAACGGGGAAGTCCGTTCAGGTAGCGGATTTTATCGGCATGCTGGGCGACTTCAGCATCGAATCCCAGCCCCAGAGCATTAATGAAATACTGTTCTTCGATTTTTCCCACATCAACTGGGATAGTAACCTCTTTCTTCAGGATCTCCAGATCCTTTTCGATATTACCGGAGATCCGAAAATTCCTGGCAAAATCATTACCCCCCCCCTCCGGAATAATGCCAAGTATCACATCTTCTTCCCGGCGGGAAAGCATAATGCCGTTCACCACCTCGTTCACAGTGCCGTCTCCCCCCACCGCTACCAGCTTGCGATAACCTTTCCTGATATATTCTCTGGTCAACTCGATGGCGTGTTTGGGATATTTGGTTATTTCGATCTCAAAATCGAAATCAAAGCGATTGAGTTGTTCCACCAGTTTTCCCAGTTTTCTGCCGGTTTTCCCCCTTCCCGCCAGAGCATTTACAATAAAAAGCCAGGATTTTTTGGGGCGATTAAACATATACTGTCCTTATTTCTTTTTTAGGATAAGCACAAATTCACCCTTGGGGAGATTGGATGTCATCAGCTGGATCTCATGGAGATTTCCCCAGAATATCTTTTCTTCCGGACAGGTCAAACGATAAGCCAGGACACCTTTCCGGCCTCCTCCCAGCACCTTGATCAGGTCTCTCAGCAAGGGCTGCATTCGATAGGGAGTTTCCAGGATAACAAGGTTATAAAAAGTGGGAAGATTTTTTATGGCTTTAGTTCTTTCTTCTCGGGAAGCTGGCAAGAAACCGCAATAGAGAAATCCCTCCTCTTCCAGTCCGGCAGCCATCAAGGCAGCCATCAGCGAGGAAGCGCCTGGTACAGGTACTACCGGCAGATTACTCAATTGACATTCCTGCACCAGGTAGTTGCCAGGATCAGCGAAAAGGGGTGTTCCGCCGTCAGAGATCAAGGCTGCAGAAAGATTATCCTGCAGCATTTCCAGCACCAACTGCGGGGCATATTCCCTTTCATTATGTTCATTCAGTATTTTCACAGGTTTCTGTAACTGATAAGAATGCAGGAATCTGCCGGCAGTCTTCATCTCTTCGCAGATAATGAAATCAACATTTTTCAGGATATCCAGCGCTCTCAGAGTAATATCTTCCCGATTACCGATAGGTGTTGCCACAATGTATAATTTACTCTTTGAGGATGTAGACAATTTCACCTCTGTAATTACTTCTGATATAAACATATATGCCAACAAAAAGGAATAAAATAATCAAACCCAGACCCACCAAGTTCAGATACAGGGAAATTTTCAGATCAGCAGGTGCAAAATGGAGTTCCAGATTATGCCGGCCGGGAGGAATAATGAAACCCTTCAGGATATAATTGGCTGCCAGAATCTCAATTTCGGAACCATCAAGATAGGCTTTCCAACCACTGTCGGGATAGAAAATTTCACTCAGTACAAGAAAGGACCTGACTGCTGTTTCCAGAGTGATAACGATTTCATCGGCTTGCCAGGACAGGAAATCTATTTGACAGGCTGGATCACGGGCAATATCTCCGATATCCTGTTCCACCAGAACTGTAATTTCAGGTTGGAAATCCGGATGATTCAGACGTCGGAGGAGTTTCTGTTTATCAGCGGGTCTTTCCCAGCTCTCCACGAACCAGGCTCTAGGCAACCAGCGCTCGTTGCGGTAAACTGTGAGTTTCGTATGCAGGTCATGGCTGACAAAGGAAAGCTGGGGAAGGGACAGCTTTTCATAAAATATCAGATATTTTACATTCAGCATGTTAACAATATTCCAGTTGATTGGTACCCGGTTCTGCAATTCAGCTCCCAGGCAACTATTTAAAATATGCTGATACCTTTTCAGAATCAAATGGCAATTTCCGCCTATTGTCTCATTGAAAATTCCCCAGTGATTCTGATTGAATTCACGACCCAGTGGATAGATGCGAAACAGGTCTTCATCCTGCTGCAAGTATTCATCGATCCGATTGGGGAGGGGCTGCTGATAGTCGTCTGTTCTTATTTTCGGGGAAAGCAGGATTGAACCGTTGAGTACCACCAGTAGAACCAGGGTGAAAATTGCTGTTAGAAACAGAAATAAACGGCTGGGCAGACGATCAGACTCCAGTAGAATGGCTAGAACAGCATAACCGGCGAGCAATCCAATTGCTGCCAGTATGATAGCAGGAATATCAACCAGCTCATAAGCATATCTGATAGCTATCATCAGGAGCAGAATAATTGAGATGATTATCAAAGATTTTCTGATTATTCTGAAGAATTCTTCATTATCCTTCTTCCAGTTGTTTAG
>JAFGEH010000014.1 GCA_016931665.1 Candidatus Cloacimonadota bacterium
ACTTCAGTATAGGTATAATTCATCAGCTTATCACGAATATTGTCGATATGCTCGTTGTCATATTCTCCATCATCACCCACACCCTGGGCAGATGCAATTCCGCAGCCCTTATGCAGCCATTCTCCCTCATCGATATCGCGTTCATAGTGAATGGTTCTCTCAACCTGAGTTTCCACCTGGGCAACATTCTCGGCTGAGAACCGGCTGATAAATATCTCGGGATAGTTATCTCCACCCTCCATCAGGCCATAAGTCGGGTCTTCGTCGGTGTTCCGGGGTTGGACCTGGGCAGCATCTCCTACCAGCAGCACAAAAGTCAACCCGTCATTCAGCTCGTATTCATCCTGAATAAAAGTATAAATGGCGCTACTGGTGCCGATATCGGCGACATCATACATGTCACACTGGATACCTTTCTGGATCTTCCAATCCACATAAGGCTGCATAGCGTCCATAAAATTGCCGTAGGATATAACTATGATCCTTCCCTGTTCTTCAATAGTATCATAACGCGTCTGCTGGAAGTTGAGGAAATGATTGCTGTATATCTCACGGAAATACCTGTTAACCCGGTTATCGGTTCTTTCTTTCACATTGCGTGTATCCAAACCGATATTTTCGACTTTCAGTACAATATAGGTATAAACCCGCAGAATTTCAGTCTGAGGATTATAGCTGAAAGGATAGGCATTCACCGTAACGCCACGGAAATCCCGCATAATGTACGGGTTTCCCAGTTCTGCCCTTAATTCGGGATAAAAAGAATCATCCAGATAAACTTCGCCGAATTCGTAGGGGACATCCTCCGGGTTAACGGACCGGCTGAGCAATCCTTTGGAAGGGATAATCTTCATGGCATATTCCACATATTCGCTTTCGATGATCTGAACTGCCATCAGGGCATTATCCGGGATAATGATGCTGCGGGTAATTTTGGGCAGTTCCGGCTCCCCTTTGTCGAAAGTGTTGGCCTCTTTTGCCAGCCTCAGCTGATAATAGGTCTCACCATCAATCTCTACCGGCGTGCGGAAAAAATTGCCTAAGCTATATTCGATGATCGTTTCCTGGTCAGTGGAAGAAATTAGTTCTAGAGAAAAATCATTGTCATTAATTATGATTTCTTCTTCGACCATTCCCACCAGGGGGATGATAAAAATGGACATAACAAACAGCAATAAAGCTCTTTTCATCTTTACTCCTTTTTTCATGAACATGAATAATCTTTTATTTCATCAGTATCATTTTCTTGGTGCTGGTAAATCTGCCAGTTTTGATTTTTGAAAAATAGATTCCGGAGGTTACCTCTCGGCCCTGGTCATCGGTGCCATTCCAAACTACCTGATAAACAGGTTGAGAGGAAGAAGTGTCGATTTCAAAACTCCTGATTATCTGTCCCCGCATATTGTAAATCTCCAGAGCAGCCAGATCCACATCCTGCTCGACACTGAATGAAATTGTTGTTATGGGGTTGAAGGGATTGGGATAATTTCCCAGATGAACATTGCCGGATGTCACAATATCATCTTCACTTTCAGTGCTGATCACAGCCAGAGTAACGGGGATCCGCTTATAATCACGGCTGTCTCCGTCGGAAATGAACAGGCTGCAATTATAGATTCCAAGTTCCAGCCCTTCTGAATTGAAGGTTACTTCTATGGTATGGCTTTCACCACCATTTAGGGTTCCGGATGATGAAGCCAGGCTAATCCAGCTGAGAGGATAGGATAACTCCATAGTTCCTTCTACTATATGGGGAGGAACCCCATAACCATCGCCGATAATCTGATACCCAAGAGTAATATTACCAGCAAATTCGGTAGAAGTTGTAACATTCACCGTGGCAACGGCTGATTGTCCGTCATGCAGCACTCCGTAGCCCAGAGAAGTTTCACCGTGCCAGTTCACCTGCACGGCTTCTCCCGTTGTCTGGTCGTATATCATATCTCCACCGTTTCCTCCCACGAAATTCGTGGCGGAATTAACAGTAACTCCTGTCGGGAAAAGGATATTAACATCGGTAACCCATTCGTCATCCGGGCTGTTATTATAAACTGTGAATACCCAGTCGGTAGTTTCTCCGGGATTGAAATTATCTGTTGAGCAGACAACGTAAGAATCTCCCAGGTTGCGTCCCGGTATTTCTTCAGTACGGATGGTGTAATTAACTATTCGATCAGTTGTATTAGTTATTGTTAAATTGTCGAAGATAATTTCATTCTCTCCTATTTCCTGGTAGAAGGATTCGGGATCAACACTGAAAACATTTGGTTCATAGATCATCAGACTCATGTTTTCTGTCCAGGCACCGCCATCACTGGTAATTACAGCCATAATCTGCAGCGGATGTAAATCGGGGGCCAGATCGGATACGTTGAAGGCGAATCCGTTCTCGATACTCAAGGTATTTCCGGCATAGACCAGGCCATAATATTCAGTATCATCAGTTATGGTTATAAATTGATCGTCGCTGATAATGGTAACAGTTACATCCTCGGCGTTTTCTGTACCAACATTATTCAGGGCAATGGTTAATAAGACATCTTCGCCAGTCTCTATATAATCATCATTACCAGCCAGTGGCGTGTAATCATCAATAACCAGATAGGGCCCGTCGTTGGGGATGATCTGGATTGTGCTTATGTAAGGTTGGCGGTTCTGACGGGTAATTACAATATCTGCTTCACCGGGAGTTGTGAAAGGAGAGAATTCAAGCGTTGCCATTCCGGAAGAGCCGATCAGGGCTGTGGCGCAGATGACTTCATCACGGGTCAGAGCAACATAGGAATAGGGTTCGGCATAGATATCGGCAGTTCCCAGTCCGATGAATATTATATCCGGGGTACTCACACTATTTTCTGCCGGGACTCCCAGATAGGCAGACAGGGAAGGGTCACCCATCAGGGAATAGATTTCCCAGTAATAGTTAATCATGCCGCTGCCGCCTTCCACAACTGCCATGTTTCCGCAATAGATCATGGCCATTGCTGTGGTATACCAGTCTTCAAAGGCTTCATCATGATCATGAAATAACCCGTCATAAGCCCCCTGCCCGGTCTGTTCATAAGTGGGATTGGAGTTGATCGCTCCAGCTCCGACACCCCACCAGTAATCTTCATCCCAGTAAGTGCTGTTAGTTCCACCTATATAGCCTATTGCTCCCTTGTTCTCTGCTCTCAGCCAGGCTTCACCAAAACATTCACCCGTTTCAAATTTATTGGTAAGACAGCAATTTCCCACCACCAGAGGGTATTTTCCTTCATTCTGGAGGCTGTTGATATTCGCGATAGTGAAAGAAGGATCCGACCAGCTGGTAGGACCGCCATGAGCAGTATAATTCACATAACCTACGCCATTGCTGACATCGCTGATAATCTGGCCGGAATTGCTGCCGGACTGAGGATACAGGTAAGTATGAGAAAGAATCCCATGATCTTCATTGAAATAGTAGGTTGTGCCGTAATTGATCTGGCCGTTAGCCCAGGTTGCTCCATGATAACTATCCATACCTGCTATCATAACCACTTCTCCCAGAAAAGCCGGATCGGGCATCAGGAACTGTTCATACTCCAGTGTTTTATCAATCTGCGGCTGCAATTCACCGGTATTCCTGGCGGAAAAACGGGCATAATACATCTCCGGATAATAGTCCGCACCATCCAGTTTTACATAGTTGAGATCAGTTACATGACTACCTGTACTTCCGCTGTAAGCCGGGATCTCGGAAACATCACCTACCAAGAGGACGTAGGTCGGAGCGGGATCATCGGGTGCACCTGCATCATACAGATCCTGGATGAAGTTCTTTATCAGGGTCGTTGTAGTACCTATATCGTCCGTGTAGGCAACTATCGTCTCATAGCCCGATCTGATTTTCCAGGCGATGAAAGGTTGTAACTGATCCTCGAACATGGGATCTGAGATAATTACATATTTCATGGGATAACTGGTTAAAACATCTCGGGAGGATAAAGAGCGATAATTGAAAATGGATTTCCGGTAAACTGATTCAAAATCCGGGGAAAATGTTCTTTCCTGTTGCCAGGCGGTATATTCCAGGTCTCCTCCCGTAAAATCCAGGTTTATAGTAAGATTATTGTGAATTTTGATACTGTTGGCTACCGGATTATAATTTACTGGCTGCACAGTGATAAGGAATAGCCTATGTCCACGCATGATACCAAGTTCTTCAACCTGTACAAGTTCCTGATCATTGTAATCATTACGCAGATAGGCATCCTGGCTGATTTTGAAATCAATTTCACAGGGATCAATGGCTTTAGATAGAGAGGGCTGTGCCGGAATTACAGGATGGAATATGGCCTGATCAGCCAGATTAAATTCCTCAATACTGTAACCTTCAATATTGATTTTTACTTCAGCACCCCAAGGCACGGATATGATCTTGCGCAACACCGGCAATTCGGGCTCACCGATCACGGTTGAATGACTGAAGCCTGGTATGGACAACCTGGTATAATACTCATTATCAGCATCAACAGAAAAAGTATTGATGTTTTCGATTTCAAGGTTGACTTTTAACTGAGTTTCGGTATTAATTATAATTCCGGTTCTGGTTTGAGCGCTTCCAAGCTTGATCATATCAGCATTGAGCAGATGCGCAGCAATAATTATCACTAAAATTGTAAACAGAAAATTCTTCATTAATTACTCCTTATTTTGATTCCTAATTTACCATTATTTACAATGTTATACGCAATATAAATGCCAATTAAGAATACTTGTTCTTTCTGTACAGTAGAAATATACAAATTCTGCTCAGATTATAGAAAATCAGGAGATAAAAGTATTTGACAAAAAAGGTTGAGTTGGGGATTTTCCCTGAATAGGAGGAAGAAAAATGGTTATCACGGCTTTATTCGAAAATATCAGAAATGAAGCCATTATCAGCCTTTTCAGCATCCCTGATGAAGCTGGGACAACCACCAGGATATCAGCCACGAAGTTAGAAAATCATGACCCCGGATCAAAGATCAGAAAAAATAAACTAAAGTTCGGTTGCCTTCTTCGGTATAATCGGGATGAAGTAACTGTGATTTCTCTGGAAAAGACCAGACTATTTCCCAGGATATCCCCTTCAGAAAAAAAACTGATAACGCTCAAGAAATAGATGAAATATGAGCTTGAGCTGGGGAATCTGATTTTCCTTTATATATTTTATAACCGTTTTACTAAATTGACTATGTCCACATAGTTTACAAATATATCAGATATTATACATGACCTTAAACAGATATATGGCAATTGACTACGGCAGATCACGGGTCGGGATTGCTCTTTCCGATCCCTTGCTGACAATCGCCCGGCCTTTACTAACGCTGGCTAACGATAATGAACACCTCTGTAATGAGATTTCAAAGATAATTGAACTTCAGAATGTTGTTAAAATTGTTGTTGGATTGCCTCTGAGCATGAATGGAGAGGATTCCGCATTTACTCTGGAAGTCAGAGAATTTGCCAGCAAGCTAGAGAAAAAGCTTCAGATAAAGGTTATACTGTGGGATGAAAGATTGAGTTCTGATGAAGCCAGAAACATACTCAGGAATTCTGGTTACAGCCTTGCCCAAAGTAAGAAGAAAGTAGACCAGCTTGCCGCTACACTTATCCTGCAAGACTATCTCGACAGCAGTAAATGAAAATTCTATCATTTGTTTTAATTCTGGTGGTGTTAATCTTTATTATTCAAGGGGTTTACCTTTTTTTCCAGCCTATAACTTTGAGGAATATGGTAATTGAGATCAAAGAAGGTGAAACCGCCTCAGATATAGCTGAGAAATTGTATGAGAAAGGAGTGATTACCAGTAAGGCCTGGTTTCATTTTTATACTACGATTGCTGGCTATACAAACCGGTTAAGCTATGGCAAGTATCTGTTTCATGGCAGTTATTCCTTAACCGAAGCCGTTCAGAAAATAATCTCCGGTGAAGTGTATCTGAGGAAGATTACTATCCCGGAGGGACTGAGTATCTGGAGAACCTGTCGCAGGCTTTCTCATTTTGGGTTTGGTGATTATAATAAATTCAAGCAGATCGCCAATGATTCAACTTTTGCCAAGAAAGTAACAGGTTTTTCCATTCCCAATCTGGAGGGATTCCTCTACCCGGAAACTTATTATTTTCCGGAAGATGTAACTGAAGAATATATAATCACCACTATGGTAAGACGTTTTTTCCTCTCAACATCCAATCTGGATTTTGCTCCAGATGAAAAACTGGATTTCTATGATACAATCATACTTGCTTCCATCATAGAAAAAGAAGCAAAATTTGATGATGAAAAACCTCTTATCGCAAGCGTGTACCTGAACAGGATAGAATATGGCATGAAACTGCAGGCTGATCCCACTGTTGCTTATATTCTGGAACAGCTGGGACGTACCAGACAGAAAATCTATTATCGCGATCTGGAAATTGATTCTCCCTTTAATACCTATAAATACAGCGGTCTTCCGCCTCGCCCGATCTGCAGCCCTGGTTTAAGCTCTCTTGAAGCTGTTCTCAATCCAGTGGAATCAGATTACTTCTTCTTTTTTGCCGATGGAGATAAAGGCCGCCATATTTTTTCACAAACCTATAGCCAGCACCTATCTCAACAGCGGGAACTGAAAAGGAAAAATGCAGGATAATTTATTACTCAAACTGGCAATAATAATCATCTTCTCAAAAATCCTGGGAATGATATTTAAAAAATTGAAACAGCCTCCTGTTATCGGTATGCTTCTTTTGGGGATAATTCTAGGGCCTACCCTGTTAGATTTCATTGAACCGGATAATGTTATCCTCTGGATTGCCATGATCGGGGTTTTATTTTTACTCTTTGAAGCCGGACTCGAAACAGATCTCAAACGTATTAAAAGCGAATCAAGGCAGGCCATTCTTCCTGCTTTGGGCGGTGTGATAATGCCTTGTGTGATGGGCTTCCTCTTTTCTCTTTTGGCTCATCACAGTTTTGTGGAAAGCTTCATACTGGGTATAATTATTACAGCAACCAGCGTTAGCGTGAGTGTCATGACACTTATTGATATTGGCAAACTGCGGGGTGTGGAAGGCCGCTGCATAGTCAATGCTGCCATTATTGATGATATTGTTGGTATATTGTTATTAACTGTTGTTTTCGGGTTATCAACCGGCCAGGCTGCAGCTTCGGGGACACTGCTTGGTCAATTAGTTAAAATCGTAATTTTCTTTGTCTTTGTTTTTATTTCGGGAATATTTCTACTCAAACCAATTTTCCACAATCTGAAGAAAATATTCCTGGATAATGTAGAGCTATCTCTGGCAGTTGCCTTTGTTCTGTTTTATTCCTGGTTTGCGGAAGAAACCGGTCTGGCTGCCATTACCGGAGCTTATTTTGCTGGTTTATTTATCGGTCAGTCTGAATACAAACACTCGATCCAGCAGGGAATCTCCGTTTTGGGTAAAGCATTCTTTGTAGATGTATTTTTTGTTAGCATTGGCCTGGGATTCAATCTTTTTACTTTGCAGGCAGCACCTTTGTATCTGATTGGTTTTGTGCTTCTTGCATTATTTAGTAAGGGGTTCGGCTGCTGGCTGGGAGCAAGATTCACAGGTTTTGACAACATCCGTTCTACAAGAATTGGCATCGGCATGCTGCCCCGGGGAGAAGTAGCACTGATTATTGCCAGTATGGCTGTGGAAAGAAAACTGATCGGCATTGAGATAATGTCTGCCACAATACTAATGGTAGTTGTAAGTGCCTTCATAACACCGATTATGCTGAAAGCCAGCTATAACCGCCTGGTTCGCAGAGGGTTTAAACAAGGGGGTATCCATGTGGAAGAAGATAATTGATAATGATTTAATCATCATCAATCCCCGGATTAAAGATAAGGATGAGCTGTTCTGTAAAATGGTCAATCATGTATATAATCATGATTATATTTTGAATCAGAAATTATTCCTGGAAGCCTTGCGGGAAAGGGAAAATATGTCGAATACTGAACTGATAGAAGGTGTGGCTTTTCCTCATGCCCGGAGCGAATCAGTAGACAGATTATTTCTCTGTATTGTAATCTTGCAACAGGGGATCGATTATGAAAATGAAGAGCTTGGCCCGGCCAGGATAATTTTCTTTTCTGGGTGTTCACCCCAGGATGCTAAATCTTATCTGCAACTGCTGGCCAGATCCAGCCGCCTTCTGAGAAATCAGGAATTCAGGGAACAATTAATGGATTGCCTTAATCCTCAGCAGGTTATCGCTCTACTGGATAAATATTCAGATGAAGAATCCCCAGAGGAGAGTGAAGGCCAATATCTTATGATTCTTACCCTGCATGAGTCAATCAGAGAATCCGAATTAATGACAGACCTGATCGAAGTAGGTGTCACAAATGCCTGTTTGATGGATTCGATATCTATTGCTAAAAAACTTTCTTATGAATTACCTGTTTTTGCGGGTTTAAGCTATATGGCACCTGGGAAAAGCAGTCAGTCGCAAGTTGTTCTTGGATTTCTCGAAAAGAAGACTCAAGCCCTGAGATTGCAGAAACTGTTGCAGGAACAGGGTATAGATTTAAATTGTAAGGGAGTGGGATTCATCCAGTTACTTAAAATAGAACACCTGATAGGAAATCCTGAAAGTGAATTGGATATCTGATTGACCGGAGGAATATGGAATCGGTACTGATTATTGAAGATGAGAAAACTGTTCAGTATCTGCTGAGCCTGACCCTGGAAGAAGCCGGATACTCTGTACAGGCTGTGGCAGATGGCAAAGCGGCGTTGTCTTACCTGAAGAAGAACCAACCTGATCTGATCCTCCTTGATATTGGCTTACCTGATATGGACGGTATCAACGTTCTTCGCCGCATCCGAGAGAAGAGCCCTGAACAGCTGGTAATTATGGTTACAGGATTCAAAAGCCTTGAATTTGCCATCGAAGCCATGAAAGCCGGAGCTTATGATTACATCACAAAACCCTTTCATAATGAAGAATTGATCCTGGTAATCAGAAAGGCCCTCGAAATGAAATACCTGAGTAATGAAGTCCAATCACTTCAGAAAAGATTGTATGAACATCCTCAAAATACTAAAGTAATGGGGGATAGTGCTGTTATCCAGAAGATCCTGAAACAGGTTAAACTGATCGCTTCCACCGATATGAGCGTGATCATTCAAGGTCGTAGTGGTACCGGGAAAGAAGTAATTGCACAGTTGATTCATGAATACAGTAAAAGATCTTCCAGACCGCTGGTCGCCGTGGACTGCGGAGCTATACCGGAAACACTGGTGGAAAGCGAGCTCTACGGCCATGAGAAGGGTTCATTCACCGGTGCTGACAGCCTGAAAATCGGGAAATTCGAACAGGCCGAAAAAAGCACTCTCCTGCTTGACGAGATCACAAACCTACCGCTGGAGAGTCAGAGGAAATTACTGAGGGCAATTGAAGAAAGAAAAATACAACGGGTAGGAGGTAAAAAACCTCTGCTGGCAAATGTCCGCTTACTGGCTACTACCAATATCGATATCCAGGAAGCAGTAAAAAAGGGAGAATTCAGAGATGACCTGTATCACCGGCTCAACGAGTTCATGTTATATTTACCTGCCCTGCAGGACAGGAAGGATGATATTCCTGTTCTGGCCCGGGAATTTCTGCGGGAAGCTAATTTCGACCTGAATAAAAAAGTGAAAGATTTCACTCCGGAGGGAATGAAATTACTGCAGGAATATCCCTGGCCGGGAAATGTGCGGGAACTCAAGAATGTGGTTAAAAGGGCAGTTCTGCTTTCTGCAGGTGATATGATTGAACCGGAAGACCTTCATCTTAATTTAAGCAATTCCGTTAATACTACGGCAATCCGGATGCCGGAAGAAAATGATTATTCTCTGGAGATGATGCTGCAGAAAGTAGAAGCTGATATGATTCATAAAGCTTTGCTGCGAACGGGTGGTAACAAAACCAGAGCCGCCAGATTACTAAAAATTAATCGTAAAGCTCTCTATAGAAAACTGCAGAAAAAAGAACACATCTAATCCAACAGCTTCTGTTATGAAAGGCTGATGAAGAGTTACTGAATAAAAAAAAATAGTACAATAACCGGAATACGAGTATCCAGATAAAATATACCAGTATAAAACTTTGTTGCCAAAATGATCAAATCAGGTGATAAAAACAAATTGTAGCATTTCATGTCATGTGTGTCATGAAATGTCCTCTCAGGCACAAAATTTCAGTTAGCCAGCCCCATCTTTACGACATAAACGATTACATATCTATTTGCTGGATAAGCGATTATAGAAATAATATCAGGTTCCCGATGTTATGGCACGATACCTGTTTATCTTTTTATCGCTTATCGATTTACTTTCATAATTATTTAGAGGTAGAAATGCATATTATTTTTCTTTTAGGAAAGAACAAATTCGTCTGACCTCAACGCCTCCAGGTTGCATTCGTTTTATTTCTCTGGATCTCTAGAACACAAAAATTACAACAAAGGCAGGCTGAAATGAAAACACTTAAATTATTTACATTCTTCATTTTTCTAGTTTGTTTATCCACCAACGTATTCTGTCATAAGCAGGAGATTCACCAACACGTCACCAGAGAAGCATTTCAATTACTAAAAATGGCTTTTCCTCCAGATTTTACAGGTCTCGATGAAATGGAAAATCGTCTGGGTTTTTCAGAAAGTGAAAACTCGGGATTATCATTCAAATCAATAGGAGATTTTAAGATTGTGGCAGGCGCCTGGATGGAAGATGAATGGGATGTGGTTTATCATTACGGTACTCCGGATCTGCCGAATTATGAAGGGTTAACTCAGATCCAGCAGGATATCATCTGGCCCTTTCTCGGAATAGTAAATAGCGATTTCCGCCGGGAAGCGCATGCCACCATCACCCATTTCTGGGATGCAGATAACGGGGAGGAGGCAACTACCCATCTCGGAGATATTTTAACATTTAATGATGAATTTTTTTACTGGAGTTTTACGATATCAGAAAATGCCATGCAGAAATTAAGGAAATATTATACTGGCAATTATGTGGAAAGAAGAATACATAATTATGCCCTGAATTTGGATAACACAATGACCTTTGCTTCTGACTGGGTACTGCCCGGGATATTTGATATTTATAATGGACTGGGTGAAGAAGTTCTGGTTGGTGCTTACAACAGCAATGGACAATACGATGATGACCTGGAGTACTCCTCAGTTATCAGTGATTGGTATGACTGGTGGAGAGAAGGTTATGTTTATAACCGGTTAGGCCGGATGTGCCATTTACTGCAGGACATGTCTGTTCCCGCCCATGTACATTGTATATCTCACGCTGGTCCTGGTTATGATATGCATGTTGATCTTCTGGAAAGTAACGAGCTGGATTATCATGAAAACTACCATACCTGGACCGCCCAGGATGTATTAACTGAACACGGAGGTTTTATTGATCCCTATATTCATGAAGATCCGCTGTATTATCTTATGTATTTTTTAAATCAGATAGCTGATTATTTTACTGACGGTGTCGCTGATGGCGATGTTGATTATGACTCGGATATTCCCAGGTTAGGAGAAATCATTTCAACTCTGGAAGGGCCAGTGTCTGCTTCCGAATTGAATGAAGAAACCTGCCGGATCATTTATGATTATATGATTCCCTATGCAATAAAAGCGACAGCAGGATTACTATACTGGTTTGCTGTCGAATCAGGTCAGATAGAACAATTACCCGAACCAGCGCTGATATATGGCAATGTAGGTAAATACGACGAGAGTGATCCTACTGATATCTCAATTGATTTCAGATGCCTTTCCAATTCAAATCATTTCCTGGTGCATCCGGATGAACAGGGTAATTTTTCGTACATTTTTGATTATATGCAAGCTGGCCTTTATGATATATATATTACCCACTCCGGTTACTATCCTGTTGTTATCAGAAATTTCGAGATAATTGAAGACCAGGAAATTGGCAGCTTTATTCTACACCCTATAGAATCTTTAGAACATATAATTGTATCGCAGGATGTTAATGTACCTGCTTTTCGGGATATCAGTACGGCTGTGGAATATCTTCAGGAATCTGGCAGCGGAACGATCTATATGGAACCCGGAGAATATACTGGAGAACACAATCGTAATATCAGATGGTACCCCTTGAATTTCTCAAATTTTTCTGAACCATTGCATATCAGAATACGGGCTTTTGAACCTCATTCAGTAATTCTTGATTGTCAAGGACAGGGAGTTGCTTTCATTTTTGACAACGAAGGAATGGACAACGGTTATACTGAAGATGATATAATAGAAGGACTGATAATTCGCAACGCCGAACAGGGAATTGTGATCAGAAACGGCTCTCCTGTGATCAGGAATAATATCATAGAAAACTGCCACACTTATGCCTTCTCTGAATACACTAACGGAGTTGGGATATCAACCCAGGGAACACCATTGATCGAAAACAACACAATTACAAATAATATCGGAAGCTGGAGTGGAAATTCACTGAGCTATAACACTTACGGGGGTGGTATTTACATTGAAAATAACAATGCAGGTGAAGTTACTGTAATTAATAATGAGATCACAGGATGTTCGGCTCAGGAAGGTGGGGCAATCTACTGCACGGGGAGTGGACCCATTGTGATTCAGAATAATTATCTGCAGGGAAACACACTAATTGAAGGAAACGGCATCAATAATTTTCCAGGTGATTGTGTAGGAATATGCGCAGTCGGCTGTGATCATCTGCAAATAGTATCCAATCTTATAGTGGGGAATGTACGACCTGAGTATAATGGCAGTAATGTTGTTGGAATTTTCGGCTGTGATAATGTTTTCTTTCTCAGCAACACAGTTGCAGATAATCCGCTTCTGAAAGGAATTAAACTGACGAATAATGAACAGTGCCTGATCAATAACTGTATAATCACAGGGAACGAATATGGGATCTATACCTGGAGCGGTAATATTCCCCTGGTTACTTACTCCAATGTCTGGAACAATTTCCTGGAAGATTACTCCGGAAGTGCTGTAGCGGGAATCGGCTGCATCTCTATCGATCCGGAATTCTCTGAGCCCCTTAATGGTAATTATGAACTAACCTGGGATTCTGAGTTGCTTAGCCCCTGTATAGATAGCGGAGATCCCGATTTGCGGGATCCGGATGATTCACCATCTGATATGGGAGCATTAATTGCTGAATTTCACGATTTTCATATCACAGATCTCACCAAGAGTCCCTACGGTATGCGTTACCGATGGGTCTGTTTTCCGGTGCTGGACAGGCTTTACGTTGCAGCAGGTAGCGAAGTAACCTATATTTTCGATCCGGTCATAGCTGATCTGGATTTTATTAGAATCTACTATGATATAACTTCTTCAATTAATTATAACTATGGTTTTTGGGGTAACCCTGATTTTATTATAGAATCCCATAAAGGTTATAAGGTAACTTGCTCAGAAAATGTTTATTTACCGACAACAGGCCAGAAACTGCAGGACAGTTTCGTGATGAATCTGGAAACTGATGAGGAGAACTGGATTGGCTATTTCATCAAGGAACCGATGTCGGTTATGGATGCCTTTGCCAGCATCTGGGATAAGATCATCAGTGTTGCTTCAGAAGACTGGTTCTTCGCTAAGGACAATGTCTATCCTCCCGAGCGGTGTGTCCTGATCTATGGGAAAATGTATAGCGTCCGTGTCTCGGAAGACTGCCAGTTTGTCTGGGGTCAGGGCGGAGATCCTGTTATCATCAGGGAGAGGGTGATGACGGATGCTTTCCAGTATAACGAGTCTCCGGACTATACCCCCATTGTGATCACAGATCTGGGTGACCAGACAATTACTGAAGTTGGTATCCTGCTTGATGGATCATGTATCGGTGCCAGTCAGGTTGATGAACTGCCCTTGCAGATCTTGGCCTTCCTGCCTGAAAACACCCGGGGGAATGGTGAAGTCACCTTTCAATTCTTTACAGAAAACAGAAGTTATCTGCAGCCGGAAATGCCCCTGGTATTTAATCCGATAACCAGCAGTTATGAAAATCAGGGAATTCAATTAGAACCCTATCAGCCTGTTACAGTTAGCTTCGGAGATAACGAAATCCCCGTTTTTAATTTTCAGCTGGAGCAGAACCGGCCCAATCCCTTCAATCCTGAGACTCGCATTTCCTTCACCCTGCCAGAAGAATCACCGGTAATAATGGAAATATTTAACGTAAAAGGCCAGCTGATCAGGGAATTGACAGCCGGAATATTAGGAATAGGCAATCATACAATGATCTGGGATGGCAAAGACGAGCAGCTAAAAAGTGTATCATCTGGGATTTACTTTTATAGACTGACAGCAGGAGAAAACAGCAGCATGAAAAAGATGCTCCTCATCAAGTAAACAACATGATCACAGCATCATCCCATCCGCTTTGCGAAGCTGCCGGGGGTAACCCCGGCCTTCGCAGGGCAGGAAAAGGAAGGAAGAAGATGATTAAATCGATTATTTTGGTTTTTGCGCTATTTGTATCTGCCATAAAAGCTGATATCATAGAGGTCAGGCTGGATGGACTGGGAGATTACACGGCTATTCAGCAGGGTATAATTGCAGCAGAATCAGGAGATGCCGTCCTGGTTTATCCCGGCACTTATTATGAGAATATTGATTTTCTGGGAAAACTGATAACGGTATGCAGTCTGTATGAAACTACTGGAGATTATTCCTTGATCAGGGAGACCATAATCAATGGGCGGGGTACAGGACCTGTGGTGAATTTTGAGAATGGGGAAACCGAAGAATCCGTTCTTTCCGGATTCACTCTGACAAATGGTGCAGGAAAGCAAATAGATTTTTGCGGGTATCCGATCTCCCAGGGTGGTGGCATTAATATGGTCCACAGTAGCGCAACCTTAAGATTTCTGATCATTGAAAACAACAGAGCAACTCATGCCGGTGGGCTAAGCATACTCCACAGCAATGCCATACTGCAGGGATTAACAATCAGGCACAATATTGCCAATGAATTTGCCGGAGGGATTGGATTGGCTCATCTTCCTAGTGATCAATATGCCGGAATCCAGTTCTCGGAAGAATACCCCTGCAATATTTATCTGAATTATGCCGGGTATGCCAACGATATTTATATAACTCCCAATCATCAGAATCAGATTCAGTTATATTGCGATACACTTACTTACAATCCGCCTGATTACCATCTGATCAATCGCCTGGACGTTGTTACTGTCAATGCTAATGAAAGCAAGATAGAAAGAATATCCGCAGATCTTTACGTGAGCCCCTATGGAGATGATTATAATAGCGGGTTAAATGCCAGCGAACCCCTACAGTGTATTAATTATGCATTACTGAAAATGGATCCGACCAATAATCCTCTGATTCTGTATCTGGATGAGGGTGTTTATATTGCCAGCCAGAATCAGATCTTTCCGCTTAATATCAGATCTAATATTCAACTTACAGGATATAGCCGGGAGAGGACAATCCTCGATGCAGAACAGATATCTTCTCTACTGGTAGCTAACTATGACACTGAGTTCAATATATCCAACCTGACTCTCAGGCAGGGTAGTTCCCTCCAGGGTGGAGCGATGAATCTGGCTTTATCTGATTTTCAAATCGATGGCGTAATAGTGGAAAATTCACTTGGCCTTAAAGCCGCCGGCATCGTGATATCTGATTCCAATGGCAGAGTTAATGACACTGAGATCAGAAACTGCAGCGGCGATATGGGTCTGGTTGCCTATCGGTCTTTTATTGATGAATATCTTGAAATTGAACTCAACCGTGTCAAAATAATTAATATAACTCCTTATTTAGTGGTTTTCGGCTGTGTTGGTGGTGCCCTGGGCTGCTATGAGTACAGCCTGATTTCTGTCACAAATTCCCTGATTACAGCAAATACAGTCTATGAACCGGATTTTGTTATACCTATTGTTATGTTAAGCAAAAATGACAGCGTAATGGTTTATAATACAACGATATGTGATAACCACAGTAATTATGGCGGAGCACTGGGTGTGGTATCTCCCGGAATAGTTGACGTTCGGAACAGCATAATCTGGGGTAATTATCGGTATCAGATTCAGACATTTAGTTCCCCCGGACCGGGAGAGATTCATTTCAATTATTGCGATATTCAGGAAGGTCCGATCTGTCATGTTGTTGATATTTATCCATACAGTCCTGAGCTGATCTGGGGAGAAGGTAATATCGCAGTTAATCCTCAATTTACAGGGGGGAATAATTATGATCCCTATTCATTCCAACTGCGTCCGGAATCACCCTGCCTTGATATCGGGACCCCTGACACAACAGGAATGGCACTTTCTGAATATGACCTGTTTGGGAATACACGTTTGTGGGGAGAGGGGATAGATATCGGTTGCAGTGAGTATTTCGAAGTTGGAACAGGGAATATCTGGTTACCGGAATCTGGCTCTCTAACCAGTTTCCCCAACCCCTTCAATGCTGAGACCAGGATTGAATATACGGTAAACGAACCCGGTAATATACAACTAGTTATATTAAATATTAAAGGGCAGAAGGTCAGAACCCTGGTTAATGAATATCACATTCAGGGAACATATATTCAAGTGTGGGATGGTAAAGATGAACTACAGCATGGTGTCGCATCGGGGATTTACCTATGTAACATGATTACTTCTCAGCATTGTATAACAACTAAGTTAATTCTATTGAAATAACAACTCGTATCACAGCATGACCATCCCCCAGACTTTGCGGAGGCCTCCTTGGTTGCACTTAAGCCTCCGCAAAGTTTTTTCTTGTTCAGACCTGTTACAGTTTGAACATTTTACTTGACTTTTTGTTTTCAATACATCGGTTGTTGCCAAGGAGTCCCTATGAAATCATGGTTTGTTATTGTAGTCTTGCTGTTTTCAGCCATACTCTGGAGTTCTACTTATAAAATTCAGTTGAATTGGGATGATTTCGGGGGCGAATGTAATGGCTTTGTCAGTGGTACCATAGATCGGGATTTTGGTTTTGTCAGTGGGGGAGGAGCTGGTACAGCGCTCGACGGCAGATTGATCTCCCTGGGTGAAGGCCGATCCCAGGAAGCCAAACAGGTTTTTTTAATTGAATCTGATGATGGTTTCTTTACTTTCTGGTTAAAAGATAAATTTACCGATGATGATTTTGGCAATGATCCCGGTATGATAGCAGCTTCCAAACCCCTGATCAGAATATTCAGAGATGGTATGCTCATGCAGCAGATCAGCATTAATGAAGGATCCGGGTTAACCTGCAGAGTCTTCAGCCTGGATGCCGTTACCGGCGAGTTTGAGAAAGATATCAAGTTTTATCCCAAGACCAGTATCATCGTGGGTAAAATATTCGATGCTGTTACCGGTAAGAATCTGGCAGACGCGGATGTAGTCATAACTGAATATACGGGTGAGAGCAGGCAATTCCGAACAGACGAAAGCGGAATATTTCTCTTTGATGTCGAAATCGGGTTACATGAATTGTCTTTCTCGAAAGAGGGCTATATCGGTAGTGCTATCTCCACGCGGATGGGGGCTGACGAAACTCCCAGAGAAGTTATCTGTGCTTTGTCCCCGGAAATCAGGCAATACCGGATTGTTCTGACCTGGGGAAGTAACCCGCCAGATCTGGATGCTCACTTAAGTGGGCCGCATCCGAGAGGGGGTAATTTCCACATCTGGTATAGAAACAGGATCCTGATCGATGGCACTGATTTTCTGGACAGAGATGACCTTAACGGTTATGGTCCTGAAACAATAACAATCTACAAACCGGCTCAGGGCGAGTACCTGTATTCTGTTCACGATTATAGCAATAAACTGCTTAAAAAGAGCAAACAACTATCAAGAAGTAATGCCCTGGTACAGGTTTTTGGCGAAAACAGGTTGCTGGCTTCTTTTCCGGTACCAGCGAACCAGACTGGCAATTGCTGGCGGGTTTTCAGGATAACCACAGATCAGCAGATTGAAGCTGTTAATCAGATTCTATATATAGAAAATGAGAAGAATATCCATTAACAAGGAGGTTACATGAGAGCGTTGAAAGTTGTATTACTGATTCTGGTCGTTTTAATGTTGATCCCTGCCTGTGGCAGATCAGGTCCGAAAGATGTGAAAAAAGCTTATTATCCTGATTGGTGGCAGGTACAGGACAGCCCGGACTATGTTCAGACATTCGGTATGGCTACCAAGGTTTCACAAAATTCATCTTATGATGCTGCCCATGCCAATGCTATGCTGCAGGCAGCCCAGTTTGTGGAGAATTATGTAAAAGGCATGGTCAAGAATTACGAAGAAGAAGCCGGGGTTAACGATCCACAAGTACTGGCTTTAACCAGCAAGGTAGTAAAAGAAGTGGCAAATGCCAAATTTGAGAATGCACTGGTCAGTAAACAAGAAACTATCATTCTGGAAGACAATCATTATCAGACTTTCCTCAGAGTCAGTATCCCCAAAGATGCCATCAACAAGAACACTCTGAACAAGATCAGGAATGAAGAAGCCCTTTACAATCAGTTCAAAGCATCCCAGGCTTTCAATGAATTGGACAAGGAAATTGAAGATTACGACAAGTAGAAGTTCATTTAATGATTTATAATTAGAAAGGCGCCTGAAAGGGCGCCTTTCTAATTTAATATTTCAAGGATTGAAAATAATTGTTTTCTTTAATCCCTGTATAGCTGAAGAAGGATAATCCGGCAAATCCGGATTTTTTAACCATTTTTACTTTATCATTTATCTGCCTGGCCGGATATTCATTATTATTTGACCACGCTCTTAATCCTATAACGATCATATCATTCAGGTTCAGATTCACCACCTTATCCATAATAACTCTGAAATTGTCATTGGAAGATGTATAAGCCATCAGATAAACCTGGTCGACAAGATCTCTGATCAGCCATTCATGCCAGTTCTGGGCGTAGAAGTTTTTAGCCTGCATCAGATCGGGGAATACTGCTGCCGAGAGCTTAACCCCCGGGAAGGTGTTTCTCATGGAAATTCTCAAGGCATTGATGAATTGGGAGATCTGATCTTGTTTCCAGCGCTGCCAGCTGTAATAATCCTGATAGCGGGTCTGCGCCTTGAACAGAATATACGATTGAGGATTATAACCATAATTTATATCCGGATAACGGAGATAATCCAGGTGTATACCGGCTATCCGGTAATTTTTCAGAATATCCATTATAATATTGAGCAAGTAAATAGATACTTCCGGAATACCCGGATCCAGATAAGCTCCTTCCTGCGAGTCGAATTTCATTGCCTGTCTTCTGAAATCATGAGTTATCCATTCCGGATGAGTAAAATACAGATGGTCTGCTGCCAGATTTTCCAGTTTATGAGTAGTGACCACATAAGTTGTAAGCCAGGCATGGATCTCTATTCCCGAGCCTGAACTCTTTTGAATAAGATATTCCAGAGGATCAAAATCAGGCGTAGCAGCCAGCAGGTAGCTTCTGGGCTCCGGATTGGGAAAGGTAGAATCATTTTTATTGGGAAAGTAAAGGCAGTCAGCACGATATCGGACTTCAGCCAGAATTTTGTTAATTCGGTTGTTTTTGGCTTCTTGAACCAGCTGGTCTATGTTCTCCGGAGATGTTAATTCCCAGCTTGGCACCCACAATGCCCTGATCTCTCCAGGTAATTGAGTAATAGTGAAGAAAATTAATAATCCGAGGGCAGCTGCTCTAATCAATTTCCTCTTCCCGGATGGATTCCACCAGACAATTAACGTTGCCGTCACTCATAATGATTTCGAGTTTCTCACCGGGGTCGATCTGCCGGACGGATTTGATTATCCTTCTTTCTTTCCTGACCAGGCTATATCCTCTTTGCAGGGCATTGAAGGGAGAAAGTTCTTTCAAAGCAGAATCAAGCAGCGTAACTTCATGCCTGGCTCTGGTCAGATATTTCTCTACGGAATGTTTCAAATTGAGAGTTGTTTCATCCAGCAGGCGCCGTTTTTTCATAACAAGCAGATCAGGTTGATAGTTTCTGAGCGCTTGTTCCAGATCTCCCAGTTCAAGTTTTCTGGAATAGAGGTAATTGGTGAGGGAATACCTGATATTTGCTGTTATATCGGCAATTCTCTGTTTTAAGGCAGAGGCGCTGGGCACGGCCAGTTCAGCTGCTGCCGAAGGGGTAGGAGCACGTAGATCAGCAACAAAATCGGCTATAGTAAAGTCGATTTCATGACCAACGGCAGAGATAACCGGAATAGCGGAATCATATATTGCTCTTGCCAGCCTTTCGTTATTGAAGCAGAAAAGATCTTCCTGGGAACCTCCTCCTCTGCCGATAATGATCAGGTCGACCGGCTGGTTCCGATTAAAATAGGTCAGGCCAGCTATCAGTTCATCAGGTGCTCTTTCGCCCTGCACAGTGGCAGCGTAGAGCAATATGCGACAGGGATATCTGCGACTGATAACATTCCGGATATCTTCGATGGCTGCTCCTGTGGCCGAAGTGATCACCCCGATAGTTTCCGGATAGGCGGGAATGGAAATTTTATGATCATCATCAAATAAACCTTCTGCAGCCAGTTTCTTCTTTAACCGTTCGAATTGCAGCTGTAATTCTCCCAATCCGGCAGCGTATGCCTTGAAGATATTGAGTTGATAGTTACCCGCTTTCTCAAATACTGTTAATTTACCCAAAGCGATGATTTTATTCCCGTTTTCCATGGGAAAATCAAGGTAACTGTTGTAGGTTTTGAAAAACACACATTTCAGACTGGACAGTTCATCTTTCAGAGTCAGATAATAGTGTCCGGAGCTGTGTATGGTAAGATTAGCTATCTCACCTCCCACCAGGATGTTGGGAATATTGGATTCGATAACATTTTTTAAATGACGGTTTACTTCAGTTACAGTGAAGACGTTTTCTGATTCGAACATACGGTTATTTCAACAGGAGCATTTTCCGGCTTAAATGAATCGTCTCGGACCTTAGTTCATAGAAATAAATACCGCTTCCCACTCCTAATCCATTCTCGTCTTTTCCATCCCAGACGATCTGATAACCAGGTTGCTGCCGGCCTTCAACTCTTACGCATGAAGCCGGATCAATGCTGAATCTTCTAACCAGCTGACCTTTAACGTTCATGATATTAAGTTCTGCCGCCTGACATTCTTCCGGCAGGCTAAATTCAATAAGGGTGGAGGGATTAAATGGATTCGGGTAATTATTCAATACAGCAGGATACGAAAGCATGTGTTCATCTAAAGAAGTTGAAAAGGTTGAAAAGAGAAGTGTTTTAGTTGAATAGATATCGTTATAATCTGTAACCTTCAAGTTTAATTCCCAGGTTTGATCCGATTCCTCCGGAATACCTACAAGAAGGCCTGATTGAGATAGTATCATACCAGCCGGATAATCAGGTTTGGAAAAAATAGCTTTGTGAAATGGAGGGATGGTATTCAGTCCGGATATCCCTGCCAGAGTGAAACTGGACTGGTCTCCTCTTGATATTCCGGCCGCCCAGTCCGGGGAAGAAGAGTAGTATTCAGGATTGTAATAGAATTCGATCAGGCCGTCAGCATAGAGCATAACGCAGAATTCGGCGTCGAATTCGGGTTGGTTGTATCGGGAAGTTTTCCAATGGATACGTGCAGAATTTTCATCTCCTGAGAACCAGATACCTTCATCGAATTCGGGATAGATCATCAGATCTGTTCCGTAAGGTGTGATTGCTCTGGAGGCCATCAGATTGTCCTCATTGCGGATATAGAGGAATTCCTCACCGAAGAGGATTGATCCGTCAGTGGAAACCAGGATCTGATCATGAAATTCATTATAGAAGGGAAAAGAGAAATCAAGTTCAGCAATCGCATAGCCGTCATCATAATTAGTAGGAACAAGCAGATTCTCTTCACCAGACGGAAAGAGGTCGATCGTTTCTTCTTCCTGATAATCCAAAATAACATCCCACTGGTAGGGTGGTGTTCCTCCACCGGCAGTAAGTTGAAAAATGTATTCAACTCCCGCCTCTGCCTCCGGTAGTGTTTCAGTGATAATCTGAACAGCATCATAGCTGAAAGTTTTCACCACAGATGCCGTGGTTTGTGCATTGTTGATAATAGGTATATCAGTATCGGGGCAGTCTGTTTCCTGCCCACCCTCAAGATAATCAATTACCGAGAAGCTGACGATTTCACCTTCACCCACATTTTCTGGATCCTGGTTATCAATAATCAGGAAGATACTGGCCGGCTGGCCATTTATGATCCCGCTCAGCAGGCTGGTGATGTCCAGTCCGATTTCGATGGTTTTATCCTGTTCGGTAGTTCCTCCCTGCATATAGAAATCTCCCCCCTGATAGTTGAAGAGGGGATAATGTTTGATCAGTTCAGGTTCGGTTGAATCGGGATCACTGGCAATACCTGTGGATATCCTGATCTTGTTGCGGGAAGTATGTTTTATGGTAGCCTTCAGGGTCACCAGGGGTACATATATTTCTCTGGTTGTAATAACATGTACAGTATTCGCCCAGATACCGCCATTCTCGGAATCTTCTGCCAGCAGTCGATACATCATGTAAGCCTTTCCCTGGTCCGCCCAGCCGAGCCCCCAGCTGTTGGCCACTATCAGTCCGCCTATTTCCCAGTCTTTCATATCTACCATGCCATCTGAGTTGATATCAATATGATTGGTGTATTGGCCGTCCCCATTATAATCGTAACGGATGGAGTCATCATAACCAATGAAGGTCATGGCATGGTTGATTGCCGCATCCCAGCTGATGACTATGGAACTGCCAGCTTCCGGGGAATCCGGCGGCAGGGTAGTAATTATCATGGGTGATACCCCGGCTGCGAAATTGGCCAACCCACCGACTTCCGCCTCTTCCAGATGATCGTTAAGCCAGTGCTTCAATATTTCCAACCCCTCCGGAGAACCTACATTCAGGGATATTGGTTGCAATACTCGGTTTGGCATACCACTAAGGTAATTATTATAACCTGTCATCCAGCGGGAATGGCCTCCGAAAGCCATGCCGCCGTAAGTTGTCACGTTTGGGCAGCCGTTGTTACGAATGATCTCCCACCCATCCCAGTACCAGGAGCCATAGCCTTCACCACCGTTCAGAAAATTCCAGGTGTAGTGGGTGGGGTATTGGTTATCCGGGTTATCAGCTGGAAGTTGACGCAGATAGTCTATTTCATAGGTGAAATTATAACCCACCCCGCTGGCTTGTCCACAGCTACCGCCTTCCTGGCTGAATATCGGCCGGAAATAGGGTTGCAGCGAGTTGTCTACCCGATAGGGCAAGGTTCTGTTTCTGTATGCATCAGGCAAAGTCAATACTGGCATCGCAGCCAGTTTCTGCCAGTCCTCGGAAGTGAGGGGCCGTAGTTCCCCCACCCACCAGGGATCGCCGTCCGGATCAGGGTTCAGATTAACCAGAGAGGCTTCGATATTATATAATGTTAAAAACAAGCCTAATATCAGTATTATTCTGCTCACCTTACACTCCTTCCGCAAATTATATCTTTCCCACCGGAGCCAGATAGATTATGAATTCATCCACTCCATCCAGGTGTAAAAGCTGGTCTACTTTGCTCTGATCATAAGCCCCTATGGCACAGGTACCGGTCTGAATAGCTTCGGCTGCAAGGTAAAGATTCTGGCAGACATGGCCGCAATCCAGCAGGATTACTTTATGGGCTGAAATACTATATCGCCATTCCGTCCTGTAGGGGATTACACTCCAGAGGAAGACGGCGGCACTTTTACCGCAGAAATCCTGACCGAAGGTAGCGTCATTGATCTTGTCAGCCAGCTCCGGATCAGAAAACAGGGGCAATAATTCGTGCGCGAGGGGTAAATATCGGTAAACACCCTGCTGCAACCCTTCCACATTAAGTATAATCAGGTAAGTTTCGAAAGGATGGCGTGCTCCGGCGGAGGGGACAGATCTCAGAGTGGCATAAGCCCTGTCCTGCCTGGTTATTACTTCCTTCACTCCCTGAGTTGACCAGAGAAGGAATGATAATTCGCTGAGAGTGATTGGTTGATCGGTGAAATTCCGATGACTGCGTCGTTTTTCGATACATGATTTCAAGCTGTCAATCGGAAGATCAATCTTGTGCCACGGAACAAGGGGGATCGATTCAGTTTTACGGGGTGAATCCTTTTGCAGTGGCGGTTGAGGCAGGTTCTTCTGTTGATCGGTCTGGATCAGATGCAGATCCAGGAAGTTTGCCTTTAGAAAATTTCTATTATTCTTAACATCATCCATTGTTTTTACTCCCTGGCAGGTATAAGCCGGTAAAGGGAAGAATTTGTCAAGTCGGATTATCCTGCTGCACTTAAATAATGCTTGACCGGATAAAAGCTTACGGTATTTGAACTCAGCTGATAGTACAGGAGGCGAAATGAGGTTTTGGATTCCCATCGTCCTTTTTTTTATATTTTGCGGAAACCTGTTCAGCCAGATACCCGACTTAACCTTGTGGTACAATATCCGGAACAGCTCTTATACAGCTGATAGTCAGATACACATACGCTGCGAGACTATTGATGCTCCCTGGGGAACTACTGAAATTTTCTTCTGGCAGGATGAAAGCTGGCAATCCCTGGCAATGGATACATATTCTGAATTTACCCTGGAAGGGATAATACCGGCAGATCCGGAAAACACGCTTATCTGTCGTATGAGAACAGGTAATGACAGCCTGGCAGCCCTGATGCCGGCTTATCTGGAGAATGACATATTCCCTCCAGACCTGAACGCTCTCAGCCTGATATCTTCCGATCCGTCCGGAGACACTCTGGCTGCCGCACCTCAGGCGCTGGATCTTCTGGGCAGCGGGTTTGCCTTTTCGGACAGCAGATTCTACCTTGCACTCCAGAATAACGGTAATGGATTTCCTACTAACAGTGGAGGTTTCTTTCCCTCGGAATTCTATTTCTATATAGCGGGGTTAGTAAATCCTGAACATGTATTGATCGATTCGGTGGCTTATGCTTTTGTCTATGGCAATATTCCCCTGGTACTATCTCCGGGACTTTACAGGATTTCCGGAACTGAGATCAGCTTTGAATCTTTGCAATTTATCGCTGGTATTGAAACATCTATAATAGGAGATATGCTGGTTATGTCCTGTCAGATCGATGATCTGGTTGATGACGAACTGTTCGGTGAGTGGCCAAGTTTGAGCAATTCACTTGGCCTGGATTGTTTCACCGGAGTTTACGCCTTACCCAGTGACATGTATCTGGTTGATTACACTATGCCGGCTCTGCTCTTCATTGATCAGTATATCATCGAGCCCTTTATCAATCAGCTGCCGGCTCTCGGTAATATCAATTATCAGGAAGGTGAATTCTCCACTTCTATTGAGGTGGAGTATTTCGATTTCAATGGCAATTTTCCCCTGATATCAGAAGTTATTGTACCGGATGCCGGCAGTTATCAGCTCTGGCCAGGTTCGTTTGATTATACCCAGCCGGTGATATTTACTGCTGAGATACCGGTAACGGGATGGGATCAGCTGATTATTAGATTCAGTGATAACGGGTACGAATTCAGCGAAGAAGTGGTGGTAAATACCAGTGCTGATAATGAAAATCTGGCTGCCACAAACCTTTTTTCGATATTTCCTAATCCATGTAATCCTGCAACTAATATAAGATTTGAACTTCAGGAAGATGCCTGGATGGAATTAATTTTATATAACAGCCGGGGCCAGAAGGTAAAAACCATCCGGGATGAGTTCCAACCCGCTGGAAGTTATTCCATGTTACTGGATATGACGGCTAATAGTTCAGGACATTATTTTTGCCAGCTTAAGACGGGTAATACCATTCAGAGCAGAAAGGTCATCTTGCTGAAATAGGTTGAATATCGGAAATTTATGACAGGAAAATTCTTTATTCTGCTTGGAGTTATATTAATAATTCTGGGAATTGTCATGCTTATTCCCGGCGTTGGTAGCTGGCTGGGAAATCTGCCGGGTGATATCAGGATCCGCCGGGGAAATTTCTCCTGGCATTTTCCACTGGCAACCTGTCTGATCATAAGTCTTATTTTA